>JAWSUU010000175.1:0-4844 GCA_033549325.1 Bacillota bacterium
TTCTACGTACCTAGCTTTTTTAATCTCTTGATAATACCATTCACTACCATCTACATCTTCAAATACTAATTCTTCCTCTCCGTGTATATTTATAACATTATTGACTAGTGTTATAAATTCAGCTCTTGTGATGTAATCATTAGGTTTGAATGTACCATCGCTGTACCCATTAATTAAACCTTTCTCTGTCCACTCTTGAATCTCTGCTTTTGCCCAGTGGATTTCGATATCATTAAATGACTGTCCAAAAACCTCTAGACCTATCCCCCCAAACATTGAAAACACCATTATGAACGTCAATAACCAACTTAAAATTTTCTTATACATTCCTTAATCCTCCTCATAGATTATATTTTTATTAATATTTTCTTTTAAAAGTTTAAAAATATTTTGAAAATCCCCCACATCCAAAAAAATTCCATTAATCACCCCTTCATATAAAATAAACTCTACATATAAATCATCTTTTTTTCTTAAAAGCATTGATGCTATGTCCCCTTCTTTAATAGAAATTTTATCTACTTCTTCCTTTTCAGGTAGTAACTCTATTAAACCCTTTTTTACAATAAATCTATATGTAGATGTTTTGAAAAAACCAGTTTTTATCTTTATGTGATAATTCACCTCCATATACATCACCTCTAATTTTAATTATACTATTTAAAATTAACAGAATGTTGATTTAAAATAATTTGTCATTGACAAATTTAGTCATGTTTCGTGACAAAATTATTGTTTTAGTATATATACTTTGATATAATCTTATTCATGGGGGGTGTAGGAATGAATTTTAATGAAAAACTTGATTTTTTAATGAATTTAACAAAGACAAAAAATAGCGATTTAGCTATGTATACTTCACTGGATTCTTCATATATTAGTAGACTTAGACGGGGTAAAAGAAATTTAGCAAAGAGTGAAAATTATGTAAAATATATGGCAGACTATTTTATAAAACATATTACAGAGAGTTATCAAAGAAAGGCAGTATTGGAAGCTTTAAAAAGTAGTGGGATTATTAACAGTGGAAATAAAGATACATCTCAAATATTATATGAATGGCTAACAGATGAAAAGAAAGATGGTAACAAAGCGATTGAAGGATTTTTAGAAGGATTTTCAAATTTTCAATTTAAAAAAACCGAGAGTTGGGGAACTAGTGTTAGTAATGAAAAGATTATTAAAGAGGATGTAAAGATATACAAGGGAATAGAGGGAAAAAGAAAAGGAGTTTCAGACTTTTTATCTCTTGTTTTAGAGGAAAATCAACCTCAGACTCTTTTGCTTTTTAGTGATGAAAGTATGGAATGGTTGACTGGAAACACAGCTTTTAGAGATAAATGGAAAGAGCTTATGATACAAGTAATATTAAAAGGAAACAAAATAAAAATAATACACACAGTAAGTAGAAATCTCTATGAAATGTTAGCATCTATATCGGAATGGATGCCTTTGTATATGACCGGAGCTATAGAGCCATATTATTATCCAAGAAAAAGAGATGGAATTTTCAAAAGAACTATGTTTGTAGCACCTAAAACAGCCACCCTTACAGCAACGGGAGTAGGAAACATGGAAGACAGTACAATCAACTACTTGGTTCAAAATATTAAAGCTGTAAAGGGAATAGAAATAGAATTTAATAATTATTTGAGATTATGCAAGCCTTTAATGAAAATTTTCAATAAAAACAGTAGAGAAGAGTATTTAGCAACACTTTCTGAATTTGAGAAGGAACAGGGAGATGTAGTACTTAAGACTAAGCCTCTCTCTTTAACAACGATGCCTCTAAATACAGCCAATAAAATAATAAGAAGAATTAATTATGATAATAAAATTGAATTAAAAGAATACATAAAAAAGAGAAAGAAGATTTTTGAAGAAAATCTTAATAATTATAAATTTGAGGATATAATATCTATACCTAAAATAGAAGATGTAAAGCTTGAAAATGTTATGATTAATTTTTCAAATATATTAGGATTAGAACCGGTTTATTACAAAAAAGATGAATTACTAGAACATTTGGAAAATATCAGGAAAATAAATGAAAAGTACAAAAACTACAATTTAATCTTAGAAAAGAAAGACATAAAAAAAGAATATTGCATATACTGTAAAGAAGATGTTGGAGCGATTGTATCTAAGAATGAAGAACCCTTTATGATTTTTGCAATAAACGAGGCTAATATGACTGCAGCTTTTTGGGATTTTTTAAAAGGAGAAGTTGAAAATCAAAATCATATAAAAAATAATACAATTGAAAAATTAAGTGAGTATATAGAAAAAATCAAGCGGATTTAATTGCTTGATTTTTTCATGAAAATTGATTTGTTGTCCTCAGCTCGCATTGTAGCTAAAATTCCATCTAAATGATCGTATTCATGTTGGAGTAGTTCAGATAAATCTCCTTCTAATTTCATTTCCCGATCCATCCAATTTAAATTTTTGTATTTAATGATGGCTCTTTGATATCTTCTTACCTTAACAAATAGATTGGGAAATGACATACAGTCATCCATTACTTCCATCATTTCTTCATCTGGAAAAATAAGTTTTGGGTTTATAAAGACAGTTGGCTTGTCAATGAACATATAAATAAGCCTTTTTTTAACTCCTATTTGCGGTGCTGCAATTGCTCTTCCCGCACCGTATTTGTTTCTAAAATCTATCAAAGTATCATGAAGATTATTTACAATAACTTCAACTTCTGGTAATTCATATTTTTGTACAGGTTCACTTATTTCGTAAAGTTCTGGATTTCCTAATAACAGTATTTCTTTTTTCATTTTTCTCACCTTAATTATAATTTTGGAATTGGTATTTTGTTTATTCCACCCGGAGTTAACTTGCTTTTAAAATCATTAAGATATGGAACTTCTTCTCTAGCCCATTTAAGCATTTCATCATCTACTATGTGAATAATAACCTCTTCTTTAGTTTCAGAAGCTTCAACTAAAACATCTCCTAGGGGGCTTACCAGCTTGCTTTTGCCGCAATTGTTGCTACCGACGTTATTAACACCAAATATGAATACAGTGTTATCTAAAGCTCTAGCTGGAAGCTGTATATCCCATCTATGAGATGATGCTACACTCCATACTGATGGACAAACTATCATATCAGCACCTTGCAAAGCTAAAAGTCTACTTGTTTCCGGGAATTCTATCTCATAACATATTAGTATTCCAACTTTACCAACCTTAATATCAAAAACAGGGTATTCTATATTACCTGACTTAAAGATATTGTTTTCTCTACCCCAAAGAACACTCTTTCTTACTACTCCTCTTAATTCTCCAGTAGTATCTATAACAGCAGCAGATATATAAAGATCATTGTCATTAGTTTTTTCAATAAAAGGGCAGATTATAGAAGCATTAGCTCTTTTTGCTTCTTCTCTTATAGCGGTTACTGTCGGTCCTTTTCTATCTTCTCCTAATTTCAAAAAAGCCTCTTTACTTAGATGATAGCCTGTAGTCCACATCTCAGGTAGTACTATTAGATCAACTTCTTCTTTTGCAGCTTCTCTTATAAATTTAATACCTCTTTTTAAGTTTGCATTTACGTTATTCATTATAGGTCTCATCTGGATTCCGGCAACTTGATACATAGAAATCCTCCTTTCTATATTGCAATTTAATTTATATATAGCTAAATCTTATCATTTAGACCAGATACTTTCAAGAAAAGGAAAACCCCCAGCAAAATAATTGCTGAGGGCAAGGATAATTTATATGAGTAGTGAAAATTAAACTGTTGTCCAACCTCCATCTATTTGAATAAGTTGTCCTGTAGTATAACTTGAAGCGTCAGATGCTAAGTACACAATAATGCCATCCAACTCTCCATCTTTACCTGTTCTTTTCATAGGACAGAAAGTTTTAATAGCTTGTAGAAACTCTTCATCTTCCAATACATCTTCTGTCATTTCACTTGGAAAGTAACCCGGGCCTACTGCATTTACAGTTATATTATACTCAGCCCATTCATTAGCTAAAGCTCTAGTCATCATTTCCACAGCTCCTTTAGTAGTGCAGTAAGCACTAATTGGAGAGCCTAACATTGCAACTGTACTGTGTATTGAACCTATGTTGATAATTCTTCCGTATTGTTTTTCAATCATAATCTTACTTGCAACTTCTCTGGCAAAATAGTAAACACCATTTACATTTACATCCATCATTTTTTCCCATGTTTCATCTGACTGAGTATGGGCAGGCTCCATTAGTCCCAGGCCGGCGTTATTTACTAAAATATCTATAGTACCGAAATGTTCAAGAATTTCATCAACTGCATTAGCTATATCATCAGTTTTGCTTACATCACATCTAACGGCTATACTTTCTACACCAATGTCCTTTAATTCATCCCTTACTTTTTTTAATTTTTCTATTCTTCTCGCAACAACAGCTACATCAGCACCTTGTCTAGCAAGTGCTTTTGCAAATTGAACTCCTAGTCCTGAAGACCCACCTGTTACTACTGCTTTTTTTCCTTTTAAATCAAATAAATTTGTCATTTTAATATCTCCTTTCTAGTTTAGATATTATTCATTGTTAAATTATTAACATAATAACAAAGAATTATTTCCATGTCAACAGAAAATACTATAAATTTTTTAATAAAAAATTTTAATTAAGTTGTATGAAAGGGAGTGAAAGGCTTGATTATTATGTATTAAATTAAATTAACATGTTTAAATAAAAAAATCAGGACCAAAATTACAATAGTTAAATATTTAACTATATAATAGATTGAATTTAAAATTTTGTTAAATTAATATTTATACTTCATAAAACTCATATAAAATGATAATATAAAATTATAAAATAATAGAAATT
>JAWSUU010000175.1:4854-5113 GCA_033549325.1 Bacillota bacterium
TAATACTGCAAAAGGGGAGAATCAGATGAAAAAAATTACGATAGTTTTTTTACTTCTTGTTTTTATTTTATCCGGATGTACCGGAAATAAATATGAAGATACAGCTATTAAGTCAGAAGAGCAGCAGATAAAGGTATATATAACTGATATTGCTCATGAAAAGGCTGAAGAAAGAATGAAGCAAAAGGGAAATGATGATTTGCTTGTAATGATAAGAGGTAGCTGCTGAGGTGAGAGAGCCTTTGGCATTGTTCTGGAT
>JAWSUU010000176.1:0-5099 GCA_033549325.1 Bacillota bacterium
TTATTCAAAACTAAAAATATTGTTAGAGTACAACGAGGAGTATATATGCAAATGAACATTAAAACCCTGGGAGTTTTCGATATTAGTCTAAATGGAAAATCTCTCATAAAAAAAGGTACCCGTACATATAAAATAAATAAATTACTCCAGTACTTTATAGCATTTAGAAATAGAAAAATTCTACCAGAAACTATAATCGAAAACCTATTCCCGGAGGATGAATATACAGACCCTAAAAACACCCTCAGTACACAGATATTCAGACTAAGAAAAGCTATAAAAAATGTAATCCCCGAGGGCGAAGATGAAAGCAAGTACCTTACTATAAATTCCACAAATGGAAATTATATCCTGGAAGTAGGAGAAAAAGTAGATATAGATGTAGATAAATTTGAAGAACTAATAAAACAAGGAGACGAAAAACTCTCAAAAGACAGAGATGAAGCCCTTGAAACTTACTATAAAGCCCTGGAAATCTACGAAGGAATGTTTCTATCTGAAAATGGATATGAAGTATGGCTTACTCCTGTGCGAAATTACTACAACAGGCTCTACATAAAGGTAACTTTTCAAACTATTGAAATACTTAAAGAAAAAGAAAAATATGATACTATCACAAGAACATGTGAAAAGGCTTTAAACTACGAACCCTACGACGAAGACATTCATATATGCTTAATGGAATCAATGCTCAAACAAGGTCAATTTACAAGTGTACTTAACCACTACGAATACGTTGTAAATTTACTAAACAAAGAAATGGGCATAAGCTCATCTCCGAAGCTGGATAAATTCTATAAAAAAATAAAAAGCACAATATCCGAGAAAAGAAAAATGACTATAATGGACTTCTTAAGTAGAATAGAATTAGATGAACCGGAAGGAGCTATGCAGTGTGATTTTAGCGACTTTAAAGTTATTGTAGATAGCCAGAGAAGAAAAGGTGAGAGAAACTCAGAAGATGACTATATAAGTATCATTACATTAGAATACGAAGGAGAAGATACCTCTATCCCTGAATTTTGGTCGGAAGAAATGATAAAAACACTAAAGAACTCTCTTAGAAAAGGTGATGTATTTACAATTTGGAACGACAAACAAATACTTATTCTATTACACGAAGTAAAACAACAGGCACTCATAATAATAGAAAAAAGATTCAGAGACAAAATACGCCTCAATCCTAAAATAGCAAGACTTAAAATCAATATAGATTTCAAGCCATTACTAGAAGAAAAATCAGAAGAAAAAGAATTAGCAAGACAATAAAATATCAGTAACTTGAAAGACCCTTTCCATTGAGGGTCTTTTTGTGTGTAATTAAAATGTAACAGGTAAATGATAGAATAAATTAAATTAAATTCCCTAAATCATGAGAGGAAGTGATCCAATGGAACACCTTTCTAAAAACGATTTTTTCTTAATATTTAAAGGGATATTCAATACAGAAGGCTACTTTGAAGACTATATACTTACAAAAACCAGTGAAAACTTCCACAAAGTATCCGGGATAAACCCAAACGAAATACTAGGAGAAAAGATTTCAAAAATTGCGGCAGACGATATAAACAAAATAAACTTAAGAGAAATACAAAAACATATGGTTCCCAACACTCAGAGAAAATATGAACGATATCTAAAAGATTTGGATAAAATCTATTTCATAAACATATTTAGTGATGACAGAGACTATTTGATCATATTTTATACCGATATCACAAAATACAAAAAAGAATTAGAAAAAACTAGATCTAAATTAGAAAGATCAAAAGGTGAGGTTGTAGATTTCACAAAGAAAGCTCTGACCAGATACAAAGACAGTCTGACTGGACTATACAACAGAGAATTCTTTTACGAAGAACTTAAAAGACTGAACACAAAGAGACAGCTTCCTATAAGTCTTATAATGGGGGATCTTAACGGTCTCAAATTAATCAACGATGCTTTCGGCCACACCATGGGAGATAAGACTTTAAAGAGAATAGGAGAAATTCTTAAAGAAACTTTCAGAGACGAGGACATAATAGCAAGAGTAGGAGGAGACGAATTCATGATTCTTCTACCTAAGACAGATAAAAAAACAGCTGAAAAAATATTAGAAAGAGTAAGACAAAAATGCGAAGAAAAACCACTGGAAATCATAAATATTAACATAAGCTTTGGAACATCTACAAAAACAAAGCCTAAAGAAAACATAAATGAATTACTGGAAGAAGCAGAAGATAAAATGTACTTCAACAAACTTAAAGAAGGAAAACAGGCAAAACTTTCGATGATTAACTATCTAAAAGAAAAATTGCAAAAAATAACCTTCGAAAACAAAGCTCACTACGAAAGATTAAAAATTATGGGCATGGAGATAGCAGATATCCTTAACTTTACAGAAGTAGAAGAAGAAGAGCTTAAACTTCTATGCGAATACCACGACATAGGAAAAATAGGAGTACCAAAAAAAATACTTCAGAAAAAAACAAAACTTACACAAAAAGAATGGGAAAGCATGAAAAAGCACTCGGAAATTGGTTACAACATAATAAAAGAATCAAGAGAAATTATATCCATAGACGAACTTATCCTCCAGCACCATGAAAGATGGGATGGTAAAGGATATCCTGGACTGCTAAAAGGTAAGGAAATCCCTGTAGTAGTAAGAGTTTTTTCAGTTATTGATGCATACGACGCTATGGTAAATGAAAGACCATACAAAGAACAAATGACAAAAGAAGAAGCCTTAAAAGAGATTAAAAACAAAGCTGGAAGTCAATTTGACCCTCAGATTACAAAAATATTTATAGAATTAATGAAAAAAAGTCATATAGACAAGGTTATGTAATCAAAATGTAATCACTAATATATATAATAAAGTAAATAAACGGTCAGTAATACATTTTTGAAAAAGGAGATGAAGGAATGGTTGAAATTAAAGAAGATAAAATAAAAGGATCATCCTTCCTGATTAAAATCAAATATCAGCAAAACAACAGTATCCAAGGCACTATTCACTGGCTGGAAGAAAACAAAATAGTAAATTTTAGAAGCATGATGGAAATGATGATGCTTATTACGGAAAACATAGACAAAAAAGAACTAAGAACATGGGGAGGTAACGAAGGAAAATTAGAGGTATTGGAAAAATTATCAAACAACGAGTAAATACATAACGGGAAATATATTAGATTTAAAAATCGAGAAAAAAATAAAAGGAGGAAGAAAAATGAGAGTTAGAAAAATATTAGCATTAACACTAGCTATGGTATTAGTGCTTGGAAGTTTTACATTTGGTTTTGGAGCAAGTACAAGTCCTGGACTTAAAACTACAGATAGTACAAGTAGTGGAGTACAGATTAATCATTTTAACACCAAACAAGATGTCTTTATTTATGGTAGTAATTTAGTAGATGGTTGGTATTACGTTAGAGTAGTAGCTCCAGGCAGTGGTAATACACCTGATGTAAATCTCGGTACTAGCAAAACAGCTTCACTTAAGGTAGTAAATAAAGAAATTAATCCAAATCCTAGTAGAGTATGGGAACATGTACAATTTGAAGATTCGACAAACAATGGTGGAGTTTACAAGGTTATAATTGCAACTAATGAAGGCTTTACAGAGAATGAAGTAAGCACCAAAACTTTTAAAATTGGAAATGCTAAATTAGGTTCATTAACAATCCAGAAAGATGTATTAGATATAGATGACAACACCACATTCAATGTAAATATTTCAGGTCCATACGATTATTCTGAAACTGTAACTATATCAGAAAACTCATCAATTACAATTAATGATCTTTATTATGGAACATACACATTAACGGAAGTAAATAATAATGACTACATAATAGATGGTCCAGAAACCTTAGTAGTTGATGAAAATAATTTAGTTCATACAATAACATTTGAAAACACATTAAAAACCTACGAAATGACTATAGAAAAGACAGTCGTAACTGACAGACCATATTATCCTGGTGAGCAGATAAACTACGAAATTACCGTTACTAACACAGGAAATCAAACCCTTACTGATATAGATGTAACCGATGAAATGATTGGATTAGAAGAAACAAACCTTTCATTAGCACCTGGAGCAACTTCAGATGTATTTACTGGAAGTTATACAGCTGGAGCAGATGAGTTAGGAACATTAACTAACACCGCCACAGCAAGCAGTGGAGATTTATCAGTAGAAAGTTCTGTTGATGTAACCATAATAGATAAAAATACAGAAATGTATTCCGTATCTTTAGAAGTAGAACCTGAAGGATCAGGAACTACTACTGGAGCAGGAGATTATTATGAAAATCAAACAGTAACAGTAACAGCAGCACCTAACACAGGATGGGAATTCGTCAATTGGGTAAGCTTAACTGGTGAAGAACCAGAAGAAGTTAATACTGACTCAAGTTATACTTTTACAATGCCTGCTTCTGATGTAGCATTAGTAGCAAACTTTGAGCCTGAGTCAGTAGTAGACGAACCATCAATGACTATAAATAAAGATGTTGACGATTCATCAGTATATGTTAACGAAGAAGTGACATATACTATAAGTGTAACAAACAACGGAAATGTAGACCTTGAATATGTTTGGGTAACTGATGAACTTCTCGACTTTGAAGAAATGATAGATCTTCTAGAAGTAGGAGAAACAAAAACCTTTACACTTACTACATCATACAGCACTACTGGTGAACGAGTAAATACAGCAGTAGCAGAATACGGAATTGAAACTGAAGGATATATGAGTGTTGAAGACAGTGCTACAGTTGTAGTGACAGATGAAGAAATAGTATACTACTCAGTAAGCACACAAGTTCAACCAGAAGGCTCTGGAACTACAACAGGTGACGGAGACTATGAAGAAGAAGATAGTGTAACAGTAACAGCTACTCCAACACCAGGATATACATTTATAAACTGGACAAGTTTGGGTGGAGAAGTACCAGAAGTAGTAAGTACTGATCCTGACTATACATTTATAATGCCAGCTTCTGATGTAGCATTAGTAGCAAACTTTGAGCTTGAGTCAGTAGTAGACGAACCATCAATGACTATAAATAAAGATGTTGACGATTCATCAGTATATGTTAACGAAGAAG
>JAWSUU010000177.1:0-5065 GCA_033549325.1 Bacillota bacterium
GTTTCAAGTTCTAATAACTTATTTTCCAGGTATTGAATATTATCCTGGATCCATATGTATTGTTGCAGCTCTTTTTTTGTCATCCTTACCTCCTACCTATCCCTAGTAGTCTTTCTTGCGCTCTTTGTCGATCAAATTCAAAAGTTTTTTTCGTCTTATAAAAACTACAATGTTGATATTTACAGTAAAGATCATTTAAAGCTTTACATTCTTTTCCGTTATATGCAAAACAATCTTTTTTGGAATCATCTTTTAATTTCATATTTTGTCCCCTTTATTTATTTTTGCTTTTAGCTGACGAAGTAACTCTTCTTGCTTTAAGTTTTTACCTTTTAAAACTTCTAAAACTCTTTCATCAACTGTATCTTTTGTTATTATGTGATATATCCTAACTGTGTCTATCTGGCCCTGTCTAAATAATCTCGCATTGGCCTGCTGGTATAATTCCAAGGACCAGTTAAGTCCAAACCAGATTATAATGCTACCACCATCCTGAAGATTTAAACCATGTCCTGCTGATGCAGGATGTGCTAAAAGTAGTTTAATATTTCTATCATTCCAATCTTTAATATCTTTTTCGTTTTCTAAAACTCTTACGTCTTTATATTTTTCTAAGATCCTATGCTTGTCATGCTTAAAGTTATAAAAGACTAATACTGGTTCCTCTTTTGCTTCTTCAATTAGTTCATCTAAAACATCAAGTTTTTTATCATGTATCTTAATAACATCTTTATCTTCTGTGTAAACTGCTCCATTTGATAACTGCAATAATTTATTTGTAACTGCAGCGGCATTTAATGCTGTAATGTCCTGGTCCTTAAATTCTAAAACTGCATCTCTTTCCATCTTTTTATAAGTTGCAAATTCTTTTTTACCAAGATAAGCATGTCTTGTAATGTAAAGAGGTTCCTTAAGCTTCAAATAATCCTTAGATTTCATGCTTATACAGATATCTTTTATAGCTCTGTCAATTTCTTCCTTAGCTCCATCTCTTAATTCATATTCATTGTAGCCGTGTCGGTAAAGTGTATTGAAATATCTTTTTCTAAAGGCTGTTATGTTCTTACCTAACCTCTTTCCTCTATCCAATAAATATATCTGGGCCCATAGATCTTCATAACCATTAGGTGCTGGTGTTCCGGTTAAACCTATAATTCTCTTAATAAGAGGCCTAACAGTTTTTAACTTCCTGAATCTTTTACTTCTATGACTTTTGAAAGACGATAGTTCATCAATAACCACCATATCAAAATCCCATTTTTTTCCTAGATGATCTACCAACCATGCTATGTTGTCTCTGGTAATAATATATAGATCTCCTTTTCTCTCTAGTGCTTTTTCTCTTTTTTTAGGCGTTCCGAAAATTTTTACGACTTCCAGGTCCTTAACATGATCCCATTTTTTATGCTCATTAACCCAGGTATCTTCAGCCACTCTTTTAGGTGCTACTACTAATGTCTTGTAAATATCCAGGTAATTATTTCTTAGCTCTTTTATTGCTGATAAAGATATAATCGTCTTGCCTAATCCCATGTCTAGTAGTAGTGCTGAAGCTTTATTATCTAAAACAAAGTCCTTTGCTGTTTTTTGATAATCATGAGGTATGAATTTCATCTATAAACTCACCTACTTTTTCAATACTGTCAATCACATATACATTAAACCCTAATTTCTTAAATCTTTTTTTAATAACTCTTTGTAAAGGTCTTAGTTTTTCACCAGGAGATTTCAGTTCCACAAAACAACATTTACCTTTACATAAAACTATTCTGTCAGGCACCCCATTATTTCCCGGTGATGAAAACTTAAAAGCTTTACCTCCTATTTCTTCTATCCTGTTCTTCAATTCTTTTTCTATTTTACTTTCCTTCATGTAAACACCTGCTGCATAAAAACAAATCTGAACTTTTGTCATAAAACACTCCTGCTTTTGTACCACATAAGGCACACCTTTTCTTTTTCGCGTACTCACCATCTTTATAAATTTTCATGTCTATCCTCCATTTTTAGTGTAACCATTGTGAAAATGGTCTGTTACAACTTCTATATATTGATATTACTTATTTTCATTGTATCTGTAACAATGTAACGAAAATCACTCATACTATATTAAAATAGGTACATTAGGCGCGCACAGGTAGCGTATAGGTGTGCACATTCTCCCTAATTATATAATATTACCTAATTACTAAATTTATTGTTACATTGTTACATAAACCCCATAACCATTTAATTTTCAATGTTTATCCTTGTAACAAACTTTAAAAAATCTTGTTACAACTTGTTACATCGTTACAAGCTACTTTAATCTGTTCTTATGTAAAATCTCTGCGGTCCATATAATTTTGAACGTATCATCTTCTTATCACTATTACTCCACCCACCTATGCTGTTTAAAATTGCATTAATTTCCAGTGAATCAGATTTTCTTAAATCTGATCTTTTCTTTTCAAAACATTCACACCATATTTCAAGAACACAAACCTTATCTCTAATCATAGTACCTTCTAAAAAGTCAGCACCTTGGAGATAATCTCTTCTTTGATATAGATCCATATCTTCCCAATCTTCAGGTAAAAGAGTTTCTAAATAATCTAATACAACTCCTTCTTTTTCATTTAACTCCCTGTGTGCTTCCTGTTCTCTTTTCGCTACCTTTTCTTCTTCTTTAGTAAGATACAGTCTTTCTTTTTTACTCTTCCAAAGAACAACTGCTTCCGCCCATATCTGATCTAGTTCTTCCTTTAAGTCTTTCGGTATGCTTTTAGTTCTTCCTTCTACCTTCACCTCTACCGGCCAGTATCTTCTATTTCCAGTATCGTCCTTCAGGAACTCACTTTTATTAGTAGTACCGGCAAAGACACACTGTCTTTTTAAATATGAGGTCCTACGTGCGTAAGCTAACCTCGTTCTATCTTCTTGAGAGGTTATAAACCTTTTAACTGCATTGGTTTCTGATTTACTTAAAGCCTGCAGCTCACCAAACTCTATTATCCATGAGTTCATAAGTTTCTCTATTGCCTGGTTGCCTTCTACTGTTTGGATAGAGTCGGTGAACCAGTCTTTTGCTATTATATTTAAAAATGTACTTTTCATAATTCCCTGGGCTCCGGAGAGGACCAGCATATAGTCAAACTTAATACCTGGTACAAATATTCTTGCTACCGCACCCATCATCCATCTTCTGGTAACCATTCTCACGTATTCATTATCATTAGCTCCGAGATAATCAATTAATACAGTATCAAGCCTCTCGACACCGTCCCACTCTAAAGAGTTAAGATATTCTCTAACTGGATGGAAAGTATTGTTCTCCCACACCAGTTTTAAACCGTCATCTATTTTATTAGCATGAGTTATTTCATAAGTATTCTCTAAATAGTACCTTAGTCCTGCATCATCTGAATCCTTCCAGTCTGCATCTACCTCATCATTCCAAGGTAAAGCTCCTTTGATTACTGCTCTATTAGCAAACTCATTAAAAGCTATTCTTCCTTTAAGCCTAGGATCATTTTCTAATATAGCTATTACGTTTCTAATCGACTGAACTACCTTACCTCTTTTATCGTAATTAACCTTTTTAAGCCATTCTAGATCTAACTCTTCTTCCTCATCTTCCAGGTCAAAATCATCAATTACCTCTGCATATCTTTCAGAGCCTAAAGTCGACTTAACTTCTTCATCCCTACTGGCCATATCACTCATAGCCGTAAAGCTAGGTAATCTGTTTGCCGGTGTATTATCTTTAGCATCTTCATCTTTAATTCCAAATTTATGTATTCTAACTAAATCAAAAGCATTACACAGCATACCACTCACTGGATCAGTACCATGATGAGAGTATGCAAACTTATCATCATATACAACTAACCCGCCAACTGTAGAGCCTTCTAAATATGTATATCTACCTTCTACATTAGTAGCTGTATAAACGTCACTTAAAAATGTATCTATAGCAGCACTTATAGGATAGGTCTTGCAGAAGGCTCCTATAATACCTCTTTTTTCTAAAGGATCTTCCTGCTTTTTTATCTGACTTTGTATTCTTACAGACTGTCTTGAGCTTTCCGGCCAGAATGAAGTATCTTTCCAATCTAAATACTTATCTAGGTACTCTTCAACATCAAGCCAATTACCTTCCTGTCTTTTAAATATAAATTCACCATCTGAGGAGGTACTAGGCCAATACATCAATCTACTGGGCTCGTAGGTAGTATCATCAAACATATCTATTCCTATTTCTTCAGCCAGTTTTCTACTTATGGCCTGGTACTCATCCGGTAGTACAGATCTGGATAAAGGTAAAACAAGCCTTAATCTAGGATTGTCCGAAGAATGAGAATGTGTTGAGTACATAACTATCTCATAGTCATTTAGCATTATTATGCCGTCCCACAAATCATTTACAGATACATCTACATTATCCATATCTAGTGTTATTATACTTCTATTAGCTAGGTTTTCCGCCTTACGTCTACCACCTTTTAAACTGCCTCCGACAAAACCACCAACATCCTTAATATCGTCTTTTTTAGTCTTAGACATACTCTTGTATTCTTTAAAGGTTTCTCTCGTTCTAGTGGTCTCTTTTAGCTTGTCCAGGAGGCTTTTATAACTTAATTCTATATTCTTCCATTTAGTCTCTTTTCTACTTCTTCCTGTTGCAATGTATATTTTTCTGTTTACGTTACTTTCTACAGATTTTTTATTTTCTGTATTCAAATTAACACCTCCCGTCAATCTTTTTTATAGTAGCTGCATTCGTATCCGTCTGCTTTTAAAGGTAAACCTTTTGTCCACTTTGTAGGTTCCGCCATAATATTATTAATCTCCTCTAAACATTCTTTATCTTCATCTACTTCTATTACTACTTCATCATGAACATGCATTACAATCTTATATCCTCTCTCATCCAACCTAACCATAGCTTCAGCTAATAAATCCCTGGCAATAGCCTGTGTAATATTCTCTACAAGCTTACCTCCGTATGTGCTGTTCTCATCCCACTGATAAGTTGTTGGGTTAATCTCATGAAAAAGGATCTCTTTTTTTCCTGGAAACTTCT
>JAWSUU010000178.1:0-5035 GCA_033549325.1 Bacillota bacterium
GATTTTAATATATCTATTTAAGAAAAGTTATCCATTTTTGTTTGCCAAAATCTCTCCCTTTTAGTTTACCAGTTACATCATTTCTTAGTGCAGCAGTTATCCATGTGGATATATTACCTACAACACCTTCAACATTAGCTTTATCTTTAGGTTTTCGAACTCTAGCTGGGATTATGGCAGTTGAATAATGTTGTGCCATTTCATGATAAACGGTATTAACTTTTTGATTATACCAACCTTTATTATGTGTTACAGCAGTCTTACAATTGTCTGGCACAAGTATTTTAGCTACTCCACCAAAGTATTCATACATATGAACATGGGCTGTAATCCACGCTCTTTGCTTCTCATTAATGAAAGCTTCAACGTAAGCATATTGACTGTATGTCATTACACCAACAAAAATATGAGCTTCAATGATTTCTCCTGTATCTGGATCAATTATTTTAGCAAAATCTCCGGCCCAGTCAACTTCAACTTGTTCACCAGGTTTGCGATTAATATGCATTGTCGCACGACGTTTTTGTTCATCTTGTTGAATATGATAGCAAAATTGTGAATACATAAGAGGTTCATCGTTATTTAGGCGACATTCTTCGATGTATTCGGTCCATAGAAGTTTTTTGCTGACACCATTTTTTAGTAATTCATTACGAATGTAAGTAAAATCAGGCAGTCGCTTTAATTTTTGATTATTTTTAGATGGAAACAAAATCTTTTGCAACTCAGCATTTGTTTTAGGGTTATCTACAGTCCATTTAAAACCTAATTCATCTGCTTTCTTTACTACTTTTGAAACAGTATTACGTGAACAAGAGCAACTCAGAGCTATATTTCGCTCGCTAAATCCAAGACTTTTTAATCTTAGGATTTCATAGTAATTGGTCATCTTTTGACCTCCTCAATATATTTTTACATCAGCTGATGTATTAAATATATTATAAAGGTTTTTTACTATATTGGCTCAATTTTCATCGGAAATATGGCTCAAATCAATATGGATTGATGGCTCAATTTTGTCGGACTTGTGGCTCAATCTAATGCAGATTATTCATCAACTTATTACCGTTTTAGTAGCCGATAAAATTCATAAACACAAATACCTTAGAAGTCTAAAACCATTAACAGCATAGACAGTTTTATCCACATGTTCTAGACTATGGCTTTATTTGTGTGCTCTTTTTTGAGCCTTCATAGATTGTTCTTATCCATATATTCTAAATTTTATTTCCTCTCCATCAAATTTTCCTTATCTTACGTTTTTTGCTTCTTCATCCTTATTTTATTCATTACTTTCGCAATCAACTAATGAATATACCGATTAGAGAGTGCACACTGACCGCTCTTTTTGAGCACTCTGTCCGTAAAACGAGTGCATGTTGTCCGGACAGAGAGCAATTAATAAGTTAATCTTCAAAATCTAATAGTATAGGCACAAATCATTAGGGTATTAACCTAATGAAATAGATTCACTTAATTTTAACAGAACTATTTTGTGCTTTATGAATACCATGACGCTCACGCATGGAAATGTTCCCCTCAATCATAATCTCATAGGAATTAGGTATAATTCTATCCACAATAGCATCAGAAAGAATTGTATCATCTTCGCTACCTATACGTGTATACCACCCTTTAGGCTCAAACTGAGTACAAAAGATAACAGAACCTTTAATTGTTCTAACTTCAATAACTTCGAGAAGTTCTCTAGCCTGCTCACTATCTAATGGTGTCAATAAGAATTCATCGAGGATTAATAAATCAACCTTTTGAATATTTTTTTTATGTTTAGCGAAGGTACCTTCCATACGAGCAACTGCTAATTCATTTAGCAAATCTGGAATCCTAATGTACTTTACCGACTTGAAATTTCTACATGCTGCAATACCAAGAGCGTTGGAAATATAGGTTTTTCCATTTCCCGATGCACCTTTAAGAATAATATGATGGTTATCTGTAATATATCCACAAGAAGCCAGATTTAATATTTGTCCACGATCAAGCTTTCGATCTTGGTGATATTCGATATCTTCAATACATGCTGCGGGAAATCTAAAACCTGCAGACCGAATGAGCTTTTGTTTTTTATTTGATCTACGCTTATCCCATTCCTTGTCAACCAACATACTAAAACGGTCTTCAAAGGATAAATCATCAAAATCATGAGAGCTGCATTGTTCTTGAAAAGCACCTGCCATACTGGACATTCGCATCTCGTGAAGTTTATCAATAGTAGATTGCTTAAGCATTACTTTTCACCATCCTTACTGTAAGAGGAATTTCTGGTAATACCATACTGAGCGGAGGATTTAGGTTTTTTTGTCTTAGGTTTTACCTTGTCTTGTCCATTTTTAAGAATGATTGTTATATTTTTAAGGCTTGGACTAGGGGTATAAGATAATGCTTTTTCGCAAGCAACTTCCAATCGTTTTGTTGAGTAGCGACCTGCCAATTTCATAAGAGAAGAACAAGATTTGTATCCTTGTTGTTCAACTTTATGAGAGTAAAGAAAATTTTTAATCACAGTTAATGTTGAATTGCCAATATTAGTTGCCCACTGGATAAAAGACTCCGTGTTATAGTTCAAATATTTACGATGATTTTCCGGCATGTGTTCTGGTACATAAATAGGTTCAGGAGAATAAATAACACGAACATGAGAAGCAATCCTTAAATGATGGTAAAATACTTCGATACATTTTTCGGTTGTTCTAATTTCGACTTCTTTGCCAATATATTCATAAGGTACTGAATATTTGCAATTTCCGATATTTATGAGATAATCAGGTTGTATGGTGGCAGTTGACCAGATAGCTGTTTCATACTGGGAAGCAGGTAAAGGCATTAGAAAGGATTTTTCTTCTTGTTCAAATGCTATGCGTCTGCTTCCTTCTTTTTTCTGAAAAGGCTTTTCATTAAATTCTTCAAGTTTTTCATGTATGGCCTCGTTCAGTTCAGTGTAAGAGAAAAATTTTCTGTTTCTTAGTGCAGCAACGATCCATGTAGCCATTACACCTACAGTTCCTTCAGCTGATGGTTTGTCTTTAGGAGCTCTTGGTCTTGCAGGAATGATAGCAGTACCATAAAATTCAGCCATTTCATGGTAAGAACGATTGAGAATCAATTCTACCCGGGTATTTTTAATTACACCTGTCTTAAGATTATCCGGAATGAGAATACGTGTGACGCCTCCAAAATAATTATATGCGTGAATATGAGCTTCAATCCAATGATTTGATTTCATATCAGCAAAAGCTTCAGCATAACCGTAAAGACTACAAGGTAAACTTGCAACAAATACATAAGCTTTCATCGGTTCTCCCGTAATGTTATTCGTTACATAAAGAGGATCACCGGCCCAATCAACTTCCATTTTTTCACCGGGTTTATGGTGAATGCGAAGTGTAGCTTTTTTAGAAGCTGCAAATGCATGGTACTTATCATTAAACTGTGTGCTTTGGTAGGGAATTACATTTTCTGCTTCACAGCTTAAACAGTACTCAGCCCATAATAAAGTAAGAGTTACTCCTGGTTTAGCCAATTCCTTGTAGACATACTCGTAATCTGGGAGCTTACGTTCTTCACGTCTGATACGCTCCGGATAAAGAATTATTTGCAGTTCTTTGTTTGTAAGCTTATCAGGAATCGGCCATCCGATTTCATGCTCTTCACAACGACGATAAACATCTGCAACTGTGTTACGTGAACTGCCAACACTGACAGCTACATGTGCATTGCTGTGGTTTAGGTCTTTAAGCCTAATAATTTCTCGATAATCAATCATAATTATCGACCTCCTATGATAATAGTCACACGTTAAGTGTGCTATCATCAGTATAAATCAATAATTTAGAAACTGCACTAACAACGGAAAGGGTGCTCTATTTCTCCGGCTAAGATGCTCTCGTTTACCGATTAGTGTGCACTATTAAATCGGCGTACTCAACTAAATATATTTAGATTTTTAAAGGTAATCTACAAACCTGATTTTAGCATATTTTTTTTAATTTTATTTATGCTATAGCTATTAGTAAAGATATGACTATGTCTCTGTGAAGCTATACCTTCTTTCTTGAAAGACCGGCACCTCTTTATAATAAATTGTTTAAGAACTAGTTAGATGTAGATTATTGAAGAGTGCTTCTTATCTGGAATAAGCTATAACTTTTATAAGATAAATAGATATATCCAAAACCTTTACTTGTTTTATCTTTCTCACTTTTCAATAATCATCTTCTTCGTAATCTGTTAAACAAATATTTCTATAAGCACAATTCTTACATAAAAATTCATCTATTTTATACTTTTTTCCCATGCTCGTTAGGTTGTCTTCATTTAAATTAGTTTTATTATCTATTAAATCCATTATTTTATTTTTATTATACTTTCTATGTCTTTCTAACTTGTCTTCATTAATTCTTCTTTTTACAATTTTATAGATGTGGTCTTCAACATATTTAAAATAATATTTCTTTGAGTCTTTATATATTTCATCTGCATTTGTTTTCCCGAATCCTATAAACATGTCTATATAATAACTATAGAATTTATCAAAAAACCCGGTAGATAATTCATGCACTATATTTGGAGTTAATTCAGAATTCGAATGTTTTCTCTTATACTTTACTACTGATTCTCCCGCACACATTGCAATTAAATATTTTAAATATTTTCGTATTTGAATTTCATCAATATAGTAATGACTACTTGAATCAATTTCTTCATATTTTAACTTTAATTTACATTCGTTTTTTTTATTCATTAAGTATAATGACTCTAGATTAGACTCTTTTATTAAGTCATCTTCCTCATATCCATTTTCATGTTCAATTTCAAACCCTATATTTTTAAAAAAATATATTGGTTTATTTTTTTCTCCCTTGCTCAGTTTAATATAAGAATATTCAATTTCTTTTTTCGAATAATAAGTTGCATAAAATAGCATGAATCTAATAAAATTACCATACTCCAGTTTTGAATCTATATACAAGTTCAGCCAATTATTATTTGAATTAATATTTCGTAATATAATATC
>JAWSUU010000179.1:0-4979 GCA_033549325.1 Bacillota bacterium
CCATTACTTGCTAAAACTCCTTCTACTCCACCTACAAGAGATTGAGTAATGTTTGTTTTTCTTTCCATTAGTTTTTGCCAATCTACTGATAAGTTGTCTGCCTTTAATCCTATTTTTTCACCGTCTTTTTTTGCAGTATGATATAAATCTGTAGTGTTGAGGAGGACTTTAGTAGGTATGCATCCTACATTTAAGCAGGTGCCTCCAATGTATTTTTTCTCTACTAGAGTTACTTGGGCACCTAATTGAGCCGCTTTTATTGCAGCAACATAACCTCCCGGTCCACCTCCTAATATTAGTAATTTCATCTTTACCTCCTAAAGCATTAATATATTTGGATTTTCTATAAATTCTTTTAATCTGTTTAGAAACTGTGCAGCTACTGAGCCGTCTACAACTCTATGGTCTGCTGTAAGGCTAAGAGTCATCATCGGTATGAATTTAAGTTCTCCATCTACTTTAACTGCCGTTTCTTTTATAGTATTTATTCCAAGTATTGCTACTTCAGGTTGGTTGATTATAGGGGTGAAGGATTCAATGTTGAACATTCCAAGATTACTTACTGTAAAGGTTCCTCCAGTCATTTCATCCGGCTGAAGTGTATTAGTTCTTGCCTTTTCAGCAAGCTCTTTAATATCATCGGATATAGTTTTAAGTCCCTTAATATTTGCATATTTAACTACGGGAACTATCAATCCTTCATCTAGTGCTACAGCTACTCCTACATTTGCATAGTTTCTTTTTATGATTTCATTTCCTTCTACTGAGCAGTTGAGTATTGGGTATTCTAAAAGTACTCTTGATACAACTTTCACTATAATATCTGTGTATGTGATCTTTTTTATAGGTTTTAATTTGTCTCTAAGTCTTTTCATTTCTCTTGTGTCTACAGTAAGGTTGTAGTGAACTGCTGCTGATGTTTGCTGACTTTGAGACATTCTTTCTGATATTACACTTCTCATGTTGCTCATTTTTTCTCTTGTCTCTTTTGGATCTGCCATTTCTTTAAGCATTTCGAAGTTTTTATATCCAACCACATCGTCTTTCATGATTCTTTCGGATTTTTCTATTTTATTTATATCTACTCCAAGGTTTTCTGCTACTTTTTCAGCTGTTGGAGATGTTTTCACCTTTGGTTTTTCTTCTGGTTGGTAATCTTCTACGTCTTGTTCTGATATGGCTCCTCCCGGTCCTGTACCTTCTATTTTAGATAAATCTACTCCTAATTCTTTTGCCAATCTTTTCGCTTTTGGTGATGCCTTTATTCTTTTATTTTTAGTATCTGATTTTTCTTTTTCTACCTTTTGTTTTACTTCTTTAACTTCCTGTTTCTCTTCTACTTTTTTTTCTCCGGTTCCAGCTTTTGCCAGTAAATCAGATATATCTTCATCAGCTCCGGCTAATATACCTACCGGTTCTAGTACCTGTAGTTTTCCTTCTTTATGTATTATTTTTCTCAAAACACCGCTAGCTGGTGCTTCAACTTCGTTTGTCAGTTTTGACGTTTCTACTGCAAATATTTTTTCTCCTTTTTGTACTTCTTCTCCTTCTTTTTTGAACCATTCTACGATGGTTCCTTCTGTCATTGTAAGGCCTAATTTAGGCATAACTAATAATTGTCCCATATATCTTCCTCCATGCATTTATTTTATTTTAAAAAAGCCTTCTGCTACTGCTGCTTCCATAGTTTTCCTTACGTCTACGTGTATCGGTCCACTACGAGTTATTTTAAATTTAAATTTATCACCTATATTAAAAACTATCTCTCTTTCTCCATCTGCTGCGATGATACCTTTAAAATTAGCTTCCCAATCAATAGATTGATTTATTTGAATAATTTCTAGATCTCCTGATGATAATTTAGTGACTTTTCCAGCTGAGACAGGTGCCAAAAATTTGTTATCACCGGAGTTTAAATCCAGTACGGCTCCATAGTCGTCTCTTTCATCTATATATTTATTTACTCCTACTATAGCTGAAAATCCTATTGATGCCGGATGGCAGTTGGATACTATTATTTTTTTTATATTATCCAGATCCCAAATGGCTTTTGATCCTATATACTGTTCGTTGGATATTACAGCATCCATAAGGCAAATATCTATGAATTCTCCATTTTTATATATTTCGATAATTTTATCTTTTCTGCAGCTTAGATTTGTATCGTAACCTTTAGATGCAACAACTGCAGCAGCTATTCCTACAGTTGTTCCTTCGAGCATTTTCGGATAGGCATTGTTAGTTCCAGTTGACACTCCTATAAGAGGTACTGTCTTAAGGTATTTCGCTGCAAGTCTATTAGTACCATCTCCTCCTAAAACTACTACACATCCTAGTTTTTTTTCTTCCATCATTTGTGCTGCTTTTTCAGTGTCTTTTGGTGATGCTTTTATCTTCATGTCCAGGACTTCTATTTCTACATTTAATTCTTCAGATAGGTTTAGTTTGTCCTGTACCTTATATCCCATCATATAGGAATCGGGCATAATGTATATTTTATCTACGCCAAAATTTTGAGCACCGAGAATTATTCTTTCAATAATATTTACTTTTTCGTTGTTATCGATAACCGTTGCATGGGAAACAAGTCTTCTTATATCTTTTCCAGATGCAGGGTTAGCTATTATTCCTATGGTAGACATATAATTCTCCTATCTTTAACACGGGGTTTTTACACCCCGTGTATTTTTGTTTATACTAATTTTTTAACTGCTTTTACTATATCTTCTACTCTCGGTACTACATAATCTTCAAGTACAGGAGAGAATGGTATAGGTACATTTAGAGTACCAACTCTTACTATAGGTGCATCTAATTCATAGAAAAATTCTTCTGATATCATTGCTGCTATTTCTCCAATGTATCCGCCTCTTTTTACTTCTTCAGAGACAAGTACTACTTTATTGGTCTTTTTGATTGATTTTTCTATAGCTTCTTTATCTAATGGATAAAGGGATCTTAGATCTATAACTTCTACATCTATTCCTTCTGCTTCAAGTTGTTTAGCTGCTTCTAGAGAATCGTATACCTGTTTTGCATAAGTTAATATGGTAACATCTGTACCTTCTCTTTTTACCTTAGCTTTTCCAAATGGTATCGGTTCTATTTTATCAGGTACTTCCCCTTCCATAGCATAAAGCACTTTGTGTTCGAAGTATATTACCGGATTATCATCATCTATAGCTGACAGCATTAATCCTGCTGCATCTTCTGCATTACTTGGATATACCAATTTTAGTCCCGGTACGTGAGTCAACCAGCTTTCTAATGATTGAGAGTGCTGTGCTGCTGCTCTGGTGCCGGCTCCTCCTGGTAATCTAACTACCATAGGTAGTGCGATTTTTCCTCCAAACATATATCTCATTTTAGCTGCTTGATTAACCAGTTGATCCATTCCTACTGTAGCAAAATCTACAAACATCAATTCAGCTATAGGTTTTAGACCTGTTGCTGCAGCTCCTACTGCAGAACCTATTATAACTCCTTCGGATATAGGCGTATCTTTTACTCTTTCTCCACTAAATTCTTCAAACATTCCTGCAGTAACACCAAAACATCCTCCAAATTGTCCAACATCTTCTCCGAAAATAAGTACAGAATCATCTTCCTGCATTCTTATTCTCATACCTTCTCGTATTCCTTCAGCATATGTCATTTTTCTCATATTATTTAACCTCCTCTACGATATCTGAATACACATCTTCAACAGAAGCTTTAACATCTGGGAATGGGCTTTCTTTAGCAAATTTTACTGCTTCTTCTATTTCAGAATTTAATTTATCGCTTATTTCTTTTATTTTTTCTTCGGAAGCGACATCATTTTCTAGTAAATATTTTTCCATTCTTTGTACTGGATCTTTTTCCATCCATTCTTCCAATTCTTCTTTGCTTCTGTAGTTTACAGGGTCACCTTCAAAGTGTCCTCTATGTCTGTAGGTTTTGCATTCTACTAATGTCGGTCCCTGCTGCTTTCTAGCTCTATTTACTGCTTCTCCTACGGCTTCATATACTGCAAATACATCATTTCCATCTACTGTAACTCCTGGAATATTGTAAGATACAGCTCTATCAGATATATCTTTGATAGCTTGATGGAATTTTTGACTTAAGGAAATACCGTATCCATTGTTTTCACATACAAATACTACTGGAAGCTTCCATATGCTTGCAAGATTTAATGCTTCGTGGAAGGTACTCTGGTTGGTTGATCCATCACCAAAGAAACATACACAAACCTGATCTGTTTTTCTGTATTTGATGCTAAGTCCTGCTCCAGCTGCGATATTGTGTCCAGCGCCTACTATTCCGTTTGCACCTAATATACCTTTAGTGGCATCGGCAATATGCATGGATCCACCTTTACCCTTACAGTATCCTGTTTTTTTACCGTAAAGTTCTGCCATCATAAGTTTTAAGTCTCCACCTTTAGATACAATATGTCCGTGGCCTCTGTGGGTACTGGTAATATAATCATCTTCATTAAGATTAGCACAGGCTCCCGTTGCTACTGCTTCTTCTCCTATATAAAGGTGAACGAATCCAGGAATATCTCCTGCTGCAAATAATTCTTGCGCTTTTTCTTCGAATTTTCTGATTGTAAGCATGTTTTCATACATGTTTAGGATTTTTTCATTTTCTAATTTCAAAATTATTCCTCCCTTTTTTATATTAATTTTTTTGATAATAATTTTGATCTTCTATGATGTCCTTTGAGTTACAAATTGGTAGAGTTTATTATTTCACTTCCTCCTTTACTTTAAAATTTCTATATCTATATATTGCAAGTACTGTACCAAAAATATATTTTGCTATGATTACCTTGATTTTAGGCTTTGTATCAATTCCCATGTATTTCCCATGATGGGAATTCCCAATTTGAGATTCCCATCATGGGAAATTTACAAAATAATAAAGTAGGGAAACCAATTTCTTGGCTTCCCCCTTATCAAACCGCACGTGCCCTATTAAGGCATACGGCT
>JAWSUU010000180.1:0-4972 GCA_033549325.1 Bacillota bacterium
CGTTAAACTTTTGTATCTTAGCATTTTTACCTATTATATAAGCATATGCCGTATGGGTAGCATCATAGAATTCTTTATTTGTTTCTTCAATATGTTTTAATGCCTCTTCTTCATTTTCACATGTAAAAGCTCTACCTATAAATTTCGATTTTTTTATTTCAATTTTGCTTTCTGAGTTTTTATGTATAGTCCTGTATTCCTTCAACATTATATTCTCCATTATGCAAATTTCGCAATAATTTTTCTCTGGTTTTAATTGTAAAGTTTATACTTTCTTCCTGCATTTCTTTATTTATTATATTGTACTTCTTCTCAATGTAATTGATTTTTTTAGGTTCAGTATATTTTACACTTACATTTATTTCTACTTCCTTGCCGTAAATTATTTCGCTTATTCTTTTAGGCACTGCTTCTATATTTGTTCTCTTCTTAGCTGATATAAATAGCTCCTGGTCTTTATCCCTGTATTTTTCATTTGAACTGTCTATCTTGTTATAAATATTAATAAGAGGTATCCCTTCAACCTTTAGTTCTTTTAAAATATCTTCAGTTACTTTTTTCTGTTCTTCTATGTTTTCTGAGTTTATATCAATTACATTTAATATAATATCTGAATAGGCTATTTCCTCTAGTGTGCTTTTAAATGATTCCACTAGAAAGGTAGGTAAATTATTAATAAATCCTACCGTATCAGTTATAATAAAATCCAGATTATGTGGAAAAATTAGTTTTCTATTTTCTGTGGTTAATGTGGCAAAAAGCATATCTTTTTCAAATACTTCTTTTTGATTGACGCCGTATCCCTTTGTCAAAGCATTAATTAATGTGCTTTTACCAGCATTTGTATACCCTACTACTGCAATAGTAGGTATTTGATTTTTCATTCTTCTTTTTCTTTTTTCTTTTCTTACCTTTTTTACTTTTTCAAGACTCTTTTTTAGTTCTTCAATCCTATTCATTATATGTCTTCTATCGGTTTCAAGTTTCTTTTCTCCAGGACCTCTGGTTCCTATTCCAGCACCTAATCTTGACATATCAATACCTTTGCCTTTTAGTTTTGAGTATCTGTACTCTAATTGAGCTAATTCTACCTGTATTTTACTTTCTCCAGTTTTTGCTCTTAAGGCAAAAATATCTAAAATTAAGTTTGTTCTGTCAATAATTTTACAGTTTACTTTTTCTTCTATATTTCTTATCTGTGTATTGCTTAATTCATCATTAAATATTACTGAATCTATGTCTTCCATTTCAACTAGATTGCTAACTTCATCTATTTTTCCCTTACCTACATAATATTTGGGATCTATATTTTTTCTGTTTTGTTCTATTGTAAAAAATACCTTTCCTGATACTGCCTCTACCAGGCTGTTTAACTCTTCTATATCGTTGCTTTTATTCCCTAAGTTTACACTTACTGTAATGCATTTTTCATAATTTTTTTCCATGAATTCTCCTTTTTTAAAAACGACTTAAGAATAAATTAATGCAAAATTACCTAAAATATGGGATAATGTAGTTTAGATAAAAATAATTCTAATTAATATTACCATATTTCCAATGTTGTAACAAATACATATGTTTTTATTTATTATTTTATGAATTATGTTATAATATTATTTTGTAAGATAACTGGAGGTTTTTATGACTAAAAATAATAAGAAGAAAAAAAATAAAAAAAGATTTAGCATAATAAAAATGATATTAATATTAGTAGTAATAATAATATTTGTAGGAGCTGGTGCAACCATTGGTATTTTGACAGCTACTATTAGAAGTGCCCCGGATATAGATCCTACTAATATATTAAATATGCTTTCGGAAAGTTCTGTAATACTTGATTCTCAGGGAAACGAAGTTGAAGTAGTTCAAACTACTGAAGATAGAGAAATCATAAGCTTAAACAATATACCGGATCATTTAACTAATGCTTTTATTGCTATAGAAGATCACAGATTTGAGGATCATATAGGTATTGATATTAGAAGAATTATAGGATCTATGATACATAATATCCAGGTTAGGGACTTAACTGCTCAAGGTGCAAGTACTATAACCCAGCAACTAGCCCGTAATTTATATCTATCACAAGACGAATCAGTTTTAGCAGCTTATGAACGAAAGTTAAAGGAAATGTATCTAGCTATTGAATTAGAACGAGCCTTATCTAAAGAGCAAATATTAGAGTATTACTTAAATACAATTCCTTTAGGTCAAAGTTCTTTTGGTATACAGGCTGCTTCATATACATATTTTTCAAAGGATGCCGAAGATTTAAATATTGCAGAATCTGCTTTACTTGCAGGAGTGCCAAAGGCGGATACTAGATATGCACCTTTTACAAGATTAAATGTGGCTGATGTAGGGGAAATTCCTCCTGAAGAAATAGTTGGATATGTAAACATATCCGGTACTAAATATGCTTGTGTATATAATCAAGATGCAGTTGACAGACAAAAGATTGTTCTGTCTAGAATGCTCGAACTTGGCTATATAAATGATACTGAATATGAAGCTGCATTAAACTATAATATAAAAGAAAATCTTAACCCTGGCCAAAAATCAAATACAGATATTACATCTTTTTTTTCAGATTATGTTAAAGATGAAGTGATTAACGATCTGATAGAGGAATACGGATATACTTACGAACAAGCGGAAAATATTCTTTTTACCGGAGGATTAACTATTCATAGTACCATGGATATGAATATTCAAAAAATTATTGAAGATACTTACAAAGATTTTGGGAATCAATTACTTGGCGATACTTCTAATGAATCCATTCCTCTCATTCAGGAATGGAGGTCTTTTTACTGGAGATACGACGGTGAAAGCGTGGGAAATTTAGACGCTGAGTACAATATATTAAACGAATCGGGACATAAAATATACTATAAAAAAGAAAATATTTTAACTGATAGTTTCGATTTGTATTTAACTAATGATGAGTACAGATTCGATGAATCTGGGAATCTAATTATAAATACGAGAAAGATTAAAATTTATTCAACTGTACTGGATATTTTGGATTACTATACGATAGAGAATGATTATTTAAGAAGCCACAACATTAGCGGACTTAATCTAGGTGGTAATTATGAAATAATATCGCAAAACGGGACAAATGGTGAAATTTTTATTGAGAAAAGCTATTTAGACACCTTGAGTGATTTTTATAAAATAGACGAACAAAACAATTTAATAGTAAGTAAAAATTACTACACCATTGATGAAGTAGGTGTTGTACAACCTCAGTCAGCTGCTGTAATTATGGATTTTAGATCTGGTGAAATAAAAGGTATCTTTGGTGGTAGAGATGTTACCGCAAGCAAATCTTTCAATAGAGCAACTAGGGCAGCAAGACAACCTGGTTCTACAATTAAGCCCCTCTCTATATATACTCCTGCTTTAGATAACGGTTACACTGCTGCATCTATTATCGATGATGTTCCAAGATATAATGATGCCGGTGAAAGATGGCCTAAAAACTGGTATGAAAATCAAACTTATAAATACTGGGGTTTGACTACTTTGAGGAAATCTGTAGAATATTCTCTTAATGTTAATGCTGTTTATATGCTGGAAAATATTGGAATAGATTTAGCCAAGGAGTATCTAGAAAGATTTCATTTAATTGATTTAGACAATCCTGAAAATGATACTTTTGTATCGCGAGAAGAAAATAGAGCTTACAATGATGAAAATTTAGCTTCTCTAGCACTAGGTGGTCTTACTAGAGGATTTACACCTTTAGACATGACTGCTGCATATGGTGCTATTGCAAACAATGGAACTTATGTAGAACCTATTTCTTATACTAAAGTAGTTGATAGAAACGGTAAAACTATTTTAGAAAAAATCCCGGAAAGAGAAGTTGTTGTAGATCCTGAAGTTGCATTTATTATGGAAGATATTTTGAGAACTACAGTAACTAATGGACTGTCCCATAGAGCAGCTTTACCTGCTGAGTACGGGATAGAAGTAGCAGGAAAAACCGGTACAACTTCAGACAATGCTGACATTTGGTATATGGGCTTCTCCCCTTACTACGTTGGAGGAATTTGGATAGGAAATGATGATTCCCAGATAAAAGTTAATACTGGAAGTGGTTCAACATCAAGGTTATGGGAAAATATAATGACGGAAGTTCATGCTGGATTAGAACCAGCCGTCTTTGATGAACCTCAGGGATTAGTTAAAGCTAATGTTTGTAAACAGTCCGGTTTATTAGCAACAGATTTATGCCGTGAGGACCAGCGAGGTAGCCAGGTAATCTCAGAATATTTTGTGAATGGAACGGCTCCTACAGAGTTTTGTGATATTCATGTAAAAGAGACTGTGTGTTCAGTATCTGGAATGTTAATGGGTCCATACTGTCCTCCGGATTTAGCTGAAGAAAGAGTTTTTATTAAAAATGTTAGGAATACTAACTATTCAGCAACAATAAATGCACTAAAATTATATAACCAAATTCAAAGTGAAATAGAAAATTCTGGTGATACTATAACCCCAGAGCAGATAAATGAAATATACGGAGATGGTATTGTTTTCGAAAACGGTGAAATAACATCAGTAAATGGTATAGCTGTTGGAGATTTATATATAGACCAAATCTTAACAGAAGATTATCAATATCAAGTACCAACAGAACCTTGCACATGGCATATTGAATTTCACTATGAACAATGGTTGGAGGAAAATTCAACTTCTTCCGGTATACAGGATGGAACAACTGGTTCTGGCATAGATGATGGAACTACAGATTCCGGCATTGAAGGTGAAAATGGTACTGAGCCAGAAGAGGAAAATAATGACAACGAAAATGATAATATTAACAATGACGATGGTGTAAGTAGAGATTAAGATAAGACTAAAAAATAGAAGCAGGTTTAAACCAATGTCATTAAGTTAACTATTTTATGACAAATAGAATTATAGTCAATTGAAAGTCTATGTGCTTTCAATTGACTAT
>JAWSUU010000181.1:0-4951 GCA_033549325.1 Bacillota bacterium
GTATAAATCATATAAAATAAATGAAAATGAAACTATCATTAAAAATGTTGAAAAAATAATGAAAGAATTAGACATAGATGTATATAAAAAAAGTTCTGGTGGCGGGAGTGATGCTAATATATTCAACGATAATAATATCAAGGCTGTAAATTTAGGCGTGGGAGTATCTGGAGCTCACACATTAAATGAAAATCTTAATATTGATGATTTTTATAAATTATCAGAAATTATATTGAAACTAATGATTGAATAGAAGTGATGATATGAAAGTAAAAGATCTTTTTAATCTAAATAAAGACTATAAAAATATAAAACTTATTTCAGGAGCAGATGGGTTAAATAATAATATAGATAGCATAGAAATTCTAGAAGTACCAGATGGTGTTTATTGGGTTGAAGAAAATGACTTAATAATAACTACAGGTTACTTTTTGAATAATAATACGGATGCTTTTAAAAGTTTTATAGAAACCTTATCATATAGAAAGGCAGCAGCAGTTGGAATAAAGCTTGGCAGATTTATAGATGAAATACCTCAGGAAATTCTAAAAATTTCTAACGATAAGAGATTACCCATAATAAAAATACCTCCACATATCAAATATAGTAATATATTATGGCCTGTAATGACAAATTTAACAAATGAAAATAAATACGAAAAATATATTTTAGATAAATATAAAAGCGAGTTATTGTTTTTAGTTAGAAATGACTTTCGTATAGAATCAATTACTGAACTACTTTGCAATTATACTGGTAGTCATTGTGTTATATACTCAAAAAAAGATTATACAATGATAAAAAATGATTACAGTATAAATAGCGAAGATATTAAGAGTCTTATTGAAGAAAACTATGAAAAAATTATAACTACTGATAATTATTCAAATATATTTCATAAAGAAAATAATTATTATGTTATAAAAATCATGAGTATAAAAGAAACTTTATCTTATTTGTGTATAAAAACTAACAAGGATGAAGAGTTAAATGCGACTGATTTTAAAATAATTGAAGAAACTGTTCCATATTTGTCAATATATTTACTATCTAGTCAAGAAAAAACTGTAAATTATAATAAATCGTTAAAAGAATTTTGGTACAAGCTAACAAAGGGAAATTATAATAATAGAGATTTGGTATTAAAAGAAGATGCAGTTTCTCTGGGAGTTGATTATAATAAAAATAGATTCATATGGGTTATAAACAAAATTAGAAATGGGTCAAATGAATTTCTGTATAAAATAATCAAAGAGTATATGCAATCCTATGATAAAGATTACCATATCATAGAAGATTCGGATAAAATTATCGTAGTCACCTCATTGAATAAAAATCAAATAGACTTAAAGCTCTTTAATGGAATGTTTATTGATTTGTTGGGTCAAATTAATATTAAACATAAGAATGATAAAATCAAAATAGGTATAAGTAAAACTTGTGCAAGTTTAAAATACTTAAGTTATGCATTCGAGGAAGCTATGTTCGCATTACAGTTTGGTGATAAAATAAAAGAAAATAATATATTTTACTATGATGATTGTATGATTTATCATTTACTACATGAAGTCTCAGGACACCCTTCTCTCACTAAAATTTATAGAAATACTTTACAGAAAATAGAGAAATACGACAAAAAAAATAAATCAAACTTAATGGAAACTATTGAGAAGTTAATAGAATGTGATTTTAGTATAAATAATACTGCAAGTAAATTATTCATACATAGAAATACTTTATATAAAAGAATAAGTAAGATTAATGAAGTTCTTGAATTTGACATTGATGATTCTGAAGGAAGACTAATTCTCCAAATAGCAATGAAACTAAATAAAATCATATAAACATGAATCAAAATAGAGCACGAAAGTGCTCTATTTTTATTTGAATTTAAATATTTATCTGTTAAGATATACATATCAAATAAAAGGAATAGATATTTATGATAGAAAAAGATGTAGTAATCATAGGAGCTGGACCATCAGGGTTATTTGCTGGTATAAATATTGACGGTAGAAAATTAGATACTGTAATATTAGAAAAAAATCCTTCAGCAGGCAAAAAACTCCTTATTTCTGGGGGAGGACAGTGCAACCTAACCCATCAAGGTAAAGTTAGAGACTTTTTTGATAAATACGGAGACAAGGGTAAATATTTAAAAAATACACTTTACAATTTCACTAACAAAGATTTAGTTGGTTTTTTCAAAACCCGCGGATTGGATATGGAGTTGGAAGAAAATGGAAAAATATTTCCAAAGACTCGAAAAGCTGAGGATATATTGAATATCTTGTTGAAAGAATTAAATAAAAATAATGTGGAAATTAAATACAACTCCAATGTGTTGGAAGTAGAATATATAGAAGATAAAGAAAAGTTTCTTGTAACAACTTTAAATAATAAATATATATGTAGATACCTAGTAATAACATCAGGAGGTAAATCCTATCCAAATACTGGTTCTACAGGTGATGGGTTTACTATAGCCGAAAAATTTGGACATAAAATTGTTAAACCAAAACCGGCTCTTACGCCTATTTATGTAAAAGATTATAGTTTTAAAAATTTATCCGGTATATCAATAAAAGTAGGCTTAAGTCTATGGAGAGACAATAAGAAGATTAATGAAACTACAGGGGATATGCTCTTTACTCATATAAACCTTTCAGGACCGGTAGTTTTAAATTTTTCAAGATATGTAAATTCTGGAGATATTTTAAAAATTAATTTTTTGCCTGATAAAAACAAAGAAGTATTTAAAAAAGAAGTAATAAATATTCTCCAAAATTACGGTTCTAAGTATATCAAGACTTTTATATCAGATTTGAATATACCCAATAGACTTGGAGAAAAAAATATTGAAATTTCCGGAATAAAAAAAGACAAAATATGTGCGGAAATAACCAAAGAACAGAGAGAGAAATTGATTGAAAATTTAACAGAGATGAATTTAATAGTAGATAAACTGGGAGATTACCACCTTGCTATGGTAACTTCCGGAGGAGTAGATTTAAGTCAAATAAATAGAAAAACAATGGAGTCAAAAATAATAAAAAACTTGTATTTTGCTGGTGAAGTATTAGATATAGACGGAGATACAGGTGGTTACAATATACAGTGGGCATTCTCCTCTGGATATACTGCTGCAAAATCTATAGGATAATTAAAAGCTAAACAGCTATATCAAATTAAGCTTTTTAGCTTTTTCTACAGCTTGAGTTCTATTTTTTACCTGGAGTTTCCCGAAAATATTACTTATATGCCATTTTGTAGTACCTAAGGTGATATAAAGAAGGTTTGATATTTCTTTATTGGATTTACCAGATGAAATTATTTTTAATATTTCCAACTCTCTTTCAGTAAGATCTTCAACGAAAAAGGTATTCATATTGTCTTCGGTTTTATTAAAGAAATTTTTCAAATTAACATATAAATTTCTATCTAAATCTTCAATTAAATTGAAGCATTTTAAATTATCTTTATAAAAATTAGATGAAATGCCGTATTCTTTGTATATTTCATGAGCCCATTTTAAATAAGTTAGAGATTTGTCTTTGTTGTTTTTGTTGAAATACAATTCTGATAGGTAAAGAAGGAGAGATTGTTTATCTGGAATATTACCTTCATATCTTACTTTATCTAAAAGCTCTATAAGGTTATCATCACTTAACTCTAAAGATAAATTTTTCAATCTTAACTCTATTAATACTTCTAAAACGAAAAATGGTAGTTTTAATCCATTCATTTGATGAGCCATCTCTAACTCTTCTATCCATTGGTATGGAATGGGTTTGTTTGATTTAAAATTATACTTTATCTTAAGACAGGTAATTAATAATTTTATTTCGGAAAACTGAATGTTTTTGAAAATATTTTCTAAAAATTCAATAATACCTTCCATATTTTTATAATCACTTAAAGTATAAAAATTTTTAAAAACATAAAGTTCCAAAATACCATGGAGATTTACTATTCCTAGACTTTCCAGGGCTTTTTTTGAATAGTTTCTGCGCTTTTTCTAAACATTCTGCTCCTGACCTATATTGTTTTTTTGATGTTAATTGTCTACCGTATGTTAGGTAGGCATTTGCCTTAATAAAAGAATCTTCACTATCTTTTATCAGATCTACAGAAAGCTTGGAGTATTTTAAACCTTCATTACTTGATTTTGAGAAAACAATCATGGATTTTAATGAATAGTAAAGAGAACTTTCTTCAGCGCTATTTAATTTTATATCATCAAAAGAGATTATAACCTCTTCAATTTGAATGTTATCACCACATAAAAAAGCCATCCAACCTAATAAAAGCTTAGACTTATTACTCTTGAAATATTTGTAGTTGATTTTAGACACTGTTTCATAAATTTTTTTGATATTATGGTTTGAAAAAATTATTTCATAGTTATTCTCAAAAAATTCCACAGCATTATTAAAATCACCATTATTTACATATTCTTTTAGTTTCTTATCAATATTTAAATTTTCCACAAAATACTCCTATCCACACAACTGTATATCTATATCTATGTATTCTCCCATAAGAAAGCTTCTATCTAATTTATAATTATATTTTATATTTTTTAATTTTTCAATTAAATCGATAATTTCATATAGTTTAAAGCCGTGGGCGTTATTTAAAGGTTCTCTTATATGAATTGAACCGCAGCAATGCAAATTGCTGAGAGCATGGTTTAATACTTTTCCTTGAAGATGTTTAGAAAAATCATGAAGAGAGTAGTGTATGATAATTTTATCATAACTACCCCCATTTATAAGTTCATCAAATCTATTAATTTTAAATCCGTTTACGGAATTAAAAAACCTTAACTTTTTTCGGGAAGACATTAACCATCTATTTGAGACGTCTGCAAAGGTAACATCAATATTTTTTGTGAAATTAACTATGCAGTAGGTGAGTATTCCACTTCCACAGCAGTAATCTAAAACTC
>JAWSUU010000182.1:0-4851 GCA_033549325.1 Bacillota bacterium
AGTCTACGGAACTACTGTTGAAAATAATGAAACCCTTTATTCCGGTGGCTCCGGTACTATTGAAGATCCTTATATAATAAGTAACTTAGATGATCTGAAAGAATTAAGTAGTAATCCAGATAAATACTTCCTTCAAGATCAAAATATAGATCTTTCATCAATTGAAGATTGGGCCCCTATAGGTACATCAAGTAGAGCTTTTACTGGTAGCTACGACGGAAATGGATATAGTATTTCCAATCTAAAAATTACATCAGCTTCAAATAATGTTGGACTTTTTGGGTATATTGGAAGTGGGTCTGAAATAAAAAATGTTAATCTAATTAATTCTACTATAACAAATAGTGCAATAAATTTTGTAGGTTCTTTAGTTGGTTACAGTAACGGAGGTAATATAACGAGCTGCTCATCAATCAACGGATCTGTAGTAGGCGGATATGCCATTGGAGGATTGGTTGGTGTTGCTAAATCGAGTATAATTTCTAATTCTTATTTTATCGGTAAAGTAACATCTAAACACAAAGCCAAAGGAATAGTTGGTGGTTTAGTTGGATATACAAATACTATTTCTGAAAATAATAGTTCAAATTTAATTCAGGAAAGTTATGCTAATGCAATAATAGATGGTGGTTACAATACTGGAGGATTAATAGGTGATAATACAGGAATTGTTAAAAATTCTTTTTCTTACGGAAGTATTATACACGGTACTACCAATACAGGAGGATTAATTGGACAATTTAATATAGACAATTTAAAAGAATATAAGATTGAAAATTGTTTTTCTTCAACTTCTTTCAATATCGATAATGTTACTACCTCATTTACTTCTGATGGTTTAATTGGAAATAAAATTAACCAAGAAAATATTGTCTCTAGTTTCTGGGAAAAGAATAATATTGATTATAAAAATCTTAATAATAATGGCTTAACTGCTTCAACTATGAAAAATATAGAAAATTATTTAGGATGGAATTTTGATAGTATTTGGTCTATAGATGATATCACAAATAATGGTTACCCTTACTTGGTAAATTTACCGAAACAAAAGTTGAGAATGTCCGGAGATTTTTCTGTTGAAGATAAAGAGTTTAATGGTACCGATGAAGTAGCTATATCTTCAGAAAATTTAATACTATCAGGAATATTTATTGATGAAGATAATAATAGTGTAAATTTAAATCCGGTAGCAAGTTTTAAGGATATAGAAATAGGTGAAAACAAAGCTGTAGACTTATCTTATTCTTACTTAACCGGTAAATATACTTTTTTATATGAACTTGACTTTACCGATTCTCCTACTGCTTTTGGTAATATATATGGATATGCTGATTATACTAAAATTTATTATGTCCAAGGGATAGATGATGGAGATTATACTTTATATCATACAACTACTGAATCTGGATTAGTAGGAAACACCACCACAATATCTTCAATTTCAATTGATGGATTTGCTGAAAATATAAACCATCCAGAATCTAAAATTGAAGGTGAAATTTCTATAGATAATCCATTAGTCTTAAAAAGATTTTATGATAGAAATATATACTCAGTAATTTTTAAAGATTACGACGGTAGTATTATTGATACTCAAGAAGTAAAACATAGAGATGATGCAGTCTCTCCATCACTTCCTGTAAGAGTAGGTTATGAATTTTTAAAATGGGATGAAAATTTTACTGATATAACAAATAATTTAACAGTTACTGCTGTCTGGAAGGCTAAAGGTGATGTAATTTATACAGTAAATCACTATAATGAGAACTTAGATGGTAATTACATTTTAAACCTACAAGAAACTAATTCAGGAACTACCGATACAACTGTTTCAGCTGCAGCTTTGTCATTAGATGGATTTATTCTTAATAAAATAGCAAGTAAGACTTCCGGAGTTATAAATGCTGATGGTTCTCTAGAATTAGATTTGTATTACGATAGGAATTTATATACAGTAACTTTTTGGGATTACGACGGTAGTATTATTAATACTCAAGAAGTAAAACACGGAGATGATGCAGTTCTACCTGAAAATCCATACCGATCAGGATATAGATTTTCAGAATGGAATGGAATTTATGAAAATATAACTGAAGATACAATCATTGTAACTGAATACATAAAGAGAAAATCTAAGTCTTCTATGAAAAATAACACAGAAGAAGAAAAGGTAGATAAAATTCTAGAAATCCAGATACCTTCTGTTGAAAATCATTGGTCGAAAGAGGCTGTAAAAGAGCTTGTTTCTAAAAATATTATAATAAATTATCATACTTTTAAACCTGAAGAAAACATAACCAGAGGAGAATTTGCCGACTATATTACAAGGGCTTTAGATTTATATGAAAAGGACAGTACATATAAAATAAATTTTACTGATATAGATGATGAACACCTATTGTCGGATTCTGTTAAATCCGCTTTAAAACACGGGATAATAAAAGGTTACGAAGATAATACCTTTAGACCTGAACAAACTATAACAAGACAGGAAGCTATGGTAATGTATGCTAGAGCTATAAATTTATTAGGATTTAAGTTGTCTCAATTTAAAAATATGGAAAACTATAAAGATTTTTCTGAAATTGGAAATTGGGCTTTCAACGATGTTCAGACAGTAGTTTCGGCTGAAGTTTTTAGGGGCACTAATAAAGAAACTTTATCTCCCCTCTCAACATTTAAATACTCAGAAGCAGCCGAATCCATAAGGAATTTGTTATATATAGAATCTACGCATTAGTAGATTCTATTTCTTTTAATAAGTATATTATCAGAAATATATGGTATATATAAATATAATAAATAAAGTAGGTGTTTTATATGAAAACAGGAAAATTAATAGCTTGGATATGTCTAATAGCAATGACATTAGGTTTAATGAATGGATTTATTAACGGAGATTTCTTTAAGGACGGAGGAAAACTATTAACTAATCCTTGGGGAATAATGTCACTAATAGATCTTTACGTTGGATTTACTCTTTTTTCTATGTGGATAGCTTTTAGAGAAGAAAGTAAAATTACAGCATTAGTATGGATAGTACTCATGATGATTCTAGGATTTTTTACAGCTTCTCTATATATTTTAATATTATTTTATAAGAGTAAGGGTGATTGGGTTGAATTTTTCTTTGGGGACAGAAAGGATATGTTAAATACAAACAATTAAAATCCCTTTTTCTGCCCTTCCCATGGAGGTTCTTTGCCTTCTCTAAATTCGTCTACTCCTGGACCCCCTAAATTTTTTAATCTCCAAGTACCGTAAATATAACTGGAAATTAATATGATAAGTGTAACCGGTCAACCAAGAAGAGTATTAGCCCAAACCAACTGATCTGGATTGGCTTTTCTTATAAGTGTAATTTGAATTATAAATCTCATAAGAAAAAATATTCCCCAGAAGAATGTAACTTCTCTATAAGCAGGTTTAATATCCTTTCTCCAAAACCAGTCTAAAGGCCAGCCTCTACTTATGTGACTTGCATATGCTGCCATTGGTTTTCCAATAAATAAACTTATTAATGCTAAAATAAAGAATACCCCACTGCCTATTGCTGCTCCAATAAAATAATTAGATGCATTTTTAGTTATTAAAGCAAGACCAGCTGCTAAACTTACAATAAGAAATCCACCAAAAGCATATTTCCAGGATTCTTTATTAATTATTCTTTTAATTCCTAATATTAAAGAAAGTATTAGTGCAAAAATAATTGCAGCAGTAATACCTAACAAATTATTTATTATTACAAATAAAATCGGGGGTAATATAGCATCTATAGTACTGCCGGATAATACAGTTTTTATTTCATCTTTTATTTCTAATAACTTATTCATTTTAAACTCCTAATAAACATCTTATTAATTATTAATACCCTAATTTACTACATTTATAAGTTATATGAATTATAAAAATATATTAAAAAAGTTCGGAAAATTCCGAACTTTTTATCAACTTTGTTATTTTATTTCTGTTCTACCTTCATAGGATTTAGCTAGAGTTACTTCATCAGTATACTCAATATCTCCACCTATTGGTATGCCGTGAGCTATTCTTGTCACTTTGATACCCATTGGTTTAATAAGTTTAGCTATATACATAGCTGTTGCTTCACCTTCTATGGTAGGATTTGTAGCAAGTACAATTTCTTCTACACTATCGTCCAGCCTTTTTATAAGAGATTTAATGTTAATATCTTCAGGTCCAATTCCATCCATAGGTGATATGTTGCCATTTAAAACATGATATTTGCCTTTATATTCTTTCATTCTTTCCATTGCAGCTACATCTCTTGCATCTTCTAAAACACATATAGTGGCTTTTGTTCTTTCTTCATCGGAGCATATTTCACAAGGGTCTTCATCTGTGAGATTGCCACATATAGAACAGAACTTTGTATTTTTTTTAGCATTTACTATAGCTCTTGCCAGATTCATTACTTCTTCATTATTCATATCCAATACGTAAAATGCTAACCTTTGAGCTGTTTTTTTACCAATTCCCGGTAATTTTGAAAATTCTTCGATAAGTTTTAATATCGGTGCTGCATATTTTTCCATTTAAAAAGCTCCTTACATACCAGGTATGTTCATTCCTCCAGTTACTTTAGCCATTCCTTCTTCCATCATTTTTTCTGCTTTTGCTATAGCTTCATTAACCGCAGCTATTATCAAATCTTGTGTCATTTCTACATCTTCAGGATCCATAGCTTCCGGGTCTATATTTAAACTTACAAGCTCTTTTTTACCATTTACCACAGCTTTTACTACTCCACCGCCTGCAGTTGCTTCTACTTCTTTAGATTCTAGTTCCTGCTGAACTTTTGCCATTTCCTTTTGCATTTTTTGTACTTTT
>JAWSUU010000183.1:0-4831 GCA_033549325.1 Bacillota bacterium
AATAGAAATATTTTTTGAAGATGATACTCAATTAGATAATATTTACAAAATATTAATAAATAACCCGGATAAATAATTGACAAAAAAATAACAATAAAGTATAATAACCGAAGAAATGAAGAATCTCGGTTATTATTTATTTTTATATAAAATAGGAGGTTAGAAAGTGCAAAAAGCTATGAATTTGAAGGAAAATCAGGAAAAATTTAAAGAATTGAAAGCTTACATTGAAGATCATAAAGATGAGCAAGGTATCTTAATGCAAACGTTACACAAAGCCCAAAAGGTATTTGGATATCTACCAATAGAGGTACAAAAGTTTATATCAGAAGAGACCAAGACACCCATGGCAGAAATATATGGAGTTGCAACTTTTTATACCCAATTTTCTTTGACAAAAAAAGGTAAACACACTGTATCTGTATGTATGGGAACTGCATGCTATGTTAAAAATGCACAGCTGATACTTAATAGATTAAAAAAAGAACTTGGCGTAGATGAAGGGAAAACTACTAAGGATGATTTATTTACTTTGGATGCTACTAGATGTTTAGGATGCTGTGGATTAGCACCGGTAATTATGATAGGGGAAGATGTATACGGAAAAATAACCCCGGATGATGTACCGAAAATTTTAGCTAAATATAAATAGTTTAGGAGGTAATTTAATGAAATCTTTAGAAGAACTAAAAAAATTAAGAGATGAATCTAAAAAGAACTTAGAAATGAGAGATACAAATAAAAAAACAAGAATAGTAGTAGGTATGGCAACCTGTGGAATATCAGCTGGAGCAAGACCTGTACTACAAACATTAATAGAGGAAGTAGACAATAATAATTTAAGTGATGTTCAAGTAGTACAAACAGGATGTATCGGGATATGTAGGTATGAACCTATTGTAGAGGTAACAAGACCTGGAGAAGAAAAGGTCACATATATATTTGTAGATAGTCGTAAAGCTAAAAGGATAATATCAGAACATATAATAAATGGAAATGTATTAAATGAGTATACTATTGGTTCTGAAGAAAAAAGATAAGAAGGAGTGTTAAAATGGCAATATTCAGATCTCATGTATTAGTTTGTGGAGGGACAGGATGTGCTTCATCAAATTCTACTAAAATAAAAGAACAATTTGAAACTAAAATTGCAGAAATGGAATTAGATAAAGAAGTGCAGGTTATATCTACAGGATGCTTTGGCTTATGCGAAGAAGGACCGATAGTAGTAGTTTATCCTGAAGGTGCTTTTTACAATAGAATGACAGTTGAAAAAGTAGATAAAATAGTTGAAGAACATTTATATAAAGGTAGATTAGTAAAAGAGTTTCTATACGAAGAAAGTATAGATGAAGATATCATAAAATCATTGAGCGAAGTAAGTTTTTACAGCAAACAAAAAAGATTAGCTTTAAGAAATTGCGGGATTATCAATCCAGAAGATATTAAAGAATATATAGCCCAAGATGGATATATGGCTTTAGGCAAAGCATTAACTGAAATGACCCCTGAAGATGTTATAAAAGTAGTTAAGGACTCCGGCATTAGGGGTAGAGGTGGTGGAGGTTTTCCAACTGGATTAAAGTGGGGATTTGCAGCACCTAACGAAGCAGATCAGAAATATATAATATGTAATGCAGATGAAGGCGACCCAGGTGCTTTTATGGATAGAAGTATTTTGGAAGGAGATCCTCATGCTGTATTAGAAGCTATGGCTTTAGCAGGATATGCGATTGGTGCTACAAAAGGATATGTATATGTAAGAGCTGAATATCCAATAGCAGTAAAAAGACTTGAAATTGCAATAGAACAAGCAAAGAAAGAAGAATTATTAGGAAAGGATATATTTGGCTCAGGATTTGACTTTGATGTTGAAATTAGATTAGGAGCTGGTGCTTTTGTATGTGGAGAAGAAACTGCACTAATAGCTTCAATTGAAGGAAAAAGAGGAATGTCTAGAAACAAACCTCCATTTCCAGCTAATAAAGGACTTTGGGGTAAACCAACAATTATTAACAACGTTGAAACTCTGGCAAATATACCTCAAATAATAAATAATGGAGCAGATTGGTTTAGATCCTTCGGTACTGATAAGTCTCCAGGTACTAAAGTTTTTGCTCTTGGTGGAAAAATAAATAATACCGGTCTAGTTGAAATTCCAATGGGAACACCTTTAGAGGAAGTTATTTACGACATAGGTGGAGGATGTCCTGATGGAAAACAATTCAAGGCGGTGCAAACAGGTGGTCCTTCTGGTGGATGTATTACAAGAGATCATCTTAAAACTCCGATAGACTTTGATTCTCTAGTTGAACTAGGATCAATGATGGGTTCCGGAGGGATGATAGTAATGGACGAAGACAATTGTATGGTTGATGTTGCTAGATTTTTTTTAGACTTTACAGTTGATGAATCCTGTGGAAAATGTACACCTTGTAGAGAAGGAACAAAAAGAATGCTAGAAATTCTCAACAAAATAGTAGAAGGAAAAGGAACTTTAGAAGACTTAGATACATTGGAAGAACTTTCTGAAAACATAAAAAATACTTCCTTATGTGGTTTAGGACAAACAGCTCCAAACCCAGTAATATCTACACTTAAGTACTTTAGAGATGAGTATGAATCCCATGTTATATCAAAAAAATGCCCTGCTGGAGTATGTCAAGCATTACTAAGTTATATAATAACTGAAAACTGTAGAGGTTGCACAAAATGTGTAAAAGTGTGTCCAGTTGATGCTATAAGTGGAAAGGTTAAGGAAGTTCATGAAATAGATCAGGATAAATGTATCAAATGTGGGGCTTGTTTAGAAGCTTGTCCTTTTGATGCTATTATTAGGAAATAGGAAGGTGTAAATAATGGAAAAAGTTAATGTTAAGATAAATAATATAGAAGTTCAAGTTCCTGAAGATTACACAGTACTTATGGCAGCTAAGGAAGCAGGAATAGATATACCAACTTTATGCTATTTAAAGGAAATAAATGAGGTTGCAGCCTGCAGACTATGTGTAGTTGAAGCATACATAGATGGTAGACAAATGAGAAATTTACCTGCATCCTGTGTATTAAAAGTTCAGGAAGGTATGGAAATTAAGACCAACACAAAAAGGGTAAGAAATGCTGTTAGAAGCAATCTTGAATTAATACTTGCTAATCACAACAGAGAATGTTTAGTCTGCCCGAGAAACGGTTCATGCGAACTTCAAACACTCTGTGATGAATTAGGAATAGATGAATTAAAATATCAGGGAGAACAAAGAAGATGGAATGTAGATAAAATATCTAATTCTATTGTTAGGGATTCAAGTAAGTGTATTTTATGTGGTAGATGTGTAAGTACTTGTAGAGATATACAGGGAATCGGAATTTTAGATTTCACTGAAAGAGGATTTGAAACTGAAATAGCACCGGCATTTGATTTTTCAATGGATAAGGTTCCGTGTATATATTGTGGTCAGTGTATTCAAGCATGTCCAGTGGCAGCTTTAAGAGAAAAATCTAATATAGATGAAGTATGGGAAGCATTAGACGATCCTAACAAACATGTAATAGTTCAAACTGCACCGGCGGTTAGAGCATCATTAGGAGAAGAATTTGGATATCCAATAGGTACGAGAGTTACAGGTAAAATGGTTGCAGCATTAAGAAGAATGGGATTTGACAAAGTATTCGATACTAACTTTACAGCTGATCTAACAATTATGGAAGAAGGTACCGAGTTTTTACATAGGGTACAAAACGGTGGTACTCTACCAATGATTACATCATGCTCTCCAGGATGGATAAGATACTGTGAACTATATTATCCTGAATTTTTAGATAATTTATCGACTTGTAAATCACCACAGCAAATGTTTGGTGCAATAGCAAAGTCATATTATGCTAAAAAAGCAGGGATTGATCCTAAAGAAATGATAGTAGTATCTGTAATGCCTTGTACATCTAAGAAAAATGAATCTGCAAGACCTGAAATGGAAGTGGATAGAATAAGAGACGTAGACTATTCTATAACAACAAGAGAACTTGGCACCATGATAAAACAAAGTGGTATAAAATTCCAAAATCTAAAAGATGAAGATTTTGATAGAGGAATGGGAGAATACTCAGGTGCAGGAGTTATATTTGGAGCTACTGGTGGTGTAATGGAAGCAGCTTTAAGAACTGTAGCAGATATACTTACAGGTAAAGACCTAGAAAGAATTGAATATAATAAGGCAAGAGGAATAGAATATATAAAAGAAGGTTCTATAAAACTACCTATTAACGGTAAAAAGACGGAGATTAAATTAGCAGTTGTTCATGGTACAAAGCATGCAGCACAACTCCTTGAAGATATTAAAGCAGGAAAAAAAGATTTTCATTTTATAGAAATAATGGCTTGTGAAGGTGGATGTGTAAACGGTGGTGGTCAATCTCATGTATCGGCTAAAACTAGAATGTATGTGGATAGAAGAGTAGAAAGAGCAAAAGCTTTATATGAAGAAGATGTTTCAAAAGAAATTAGAAAATCTCATCAAAATCCAGAAATTAAAAAATTATACGATGAATTTTTAAGAAAACCCAATGAAGAAATTTCTCACAAATTACTTCATACACATTATACAAAAAGAACAGCCTATGATTTAGAAAACCAAAAAGAATACGAAGACACTAAAAAAACATTATAAATAAAAAAATATATTACAGAAAAAATGTTCCACGTGGAACATATTTTCTGTTTATTTTATTATGTTTTTTTTTGCTTATAATATGATATAATGAAATAGGTGATATTTTGAAAAAAGCAATAATAATATTAATACTAATAGTTCTAATAGTAGCAGGTTACTAT
>JAWSUU010000184.1:0-4771 GCA_033549325.1 Bacillota bacterium
AGTTTAAGTTGTGCTTTTTTTACTGATTCTATTGCTTTTATTTGAAATTATCTCTTGACATATTACCAGATTGCTTTAAAAATTCACTTTCTAAGGCTTTTTCTTTCTTAGTTAATTCTATTCCAATTCTATTTCTTATTATGTTAGATGTCAGTTTTATGCTTTTTGTGTTTTTAAGTATTCTACCATTATGATTTATTACTCTAAACATCCAATCTTTGTTATCTCTTCTCCAATTTATTTTATTTATACCATCGATAAAATTATCAATCTCTATATTATCTGTATATAACTTATATCCAGTTAAACCAAATGCTTCAAGTACAACTCCATATGTGCTTATAGACTCTGATCTATGATGATAAGCAGAAGTTTCTTTAATAAGTACATATTTCCAATCATTAAATTCAGATATAATTTTATTCCAAAATTCTTCTATAAAATTAGTTAACTCTTTATCTATTTTATTTTTTTGTATAATTCTTTTATTTGCACTATATAGATTACTTAAAGTAAATAATTTAGGAGAATATTTCGATAAAGAAGATTGTTCTAAGTCAGTATATTGATGTAATTTATTATTACTATTTACTATTTTTCTAGTTATTTTTGCAATTTCATCTCTAGAATCATATAGTATACCTATTGATTTTGAAACGTTAACAGCATGTTTATTTAAATCAGAAAAAATTTGTTGAGCTCTTTTTAGCCCTTCATCTACAAAAATAACAATAGATATTGTTTCCTCACCAAAAGATGGATCTGCTTTTAAAGCTTCCTTAATAGCATATTTTCTATGTTGTCCATCATTTATTAATAACTTTGAATCCATAGAAATTTTTAAGATACCGTTGTTTTTATTTTCCTTATTAATAGGACTATAATTAATCTCTCCATCAACAGATGCAGTTAGAGAAGAAAAAACATAGTCCTTTTTATTATTTAATATATAATCAGCTATCTCAGGTATTCGATTTTCATTAACTATTCTTTGGGCTCTAAACTCTGGTGGTAACTGCTCTAACTCATTGAATACAAAGAGTTTAGAAATTATTTTAAGAGGGCACATTATAACATAATATTCTCTATTAGCTTGTATTCCCCTTATTGCTGGAAAAGAATAAAAAAATTCTGAATTCATAAATTTTCTCCTACGTACGTAATTTTTTATGATTTCATTTTATCTTTTTTTTAGCTTATCGTCAATAGAGAAATTATGTTTTTAATAATTAATTGAAAACTATAATATCAAGAGACTTAACCTCTTCTAAATTTAAAATTATCTTTTTAAATTTGTCGATAAGATGATAAATACAACTCTCTAACCTATAGATATCAGTCCTTTATATTTTCATTTGAATTCTTTTTCATCTAATGTTTCATATCTAAAATAAAATCGCATATTTCTATCCTTCCGTACTGATACCATCTACTTGTAATACTAAATCTTTACTAAATCCTTTAGCTAAATATCCTTCAACGTATTTACAGTCAGGTTCTCTATATTCAAATATATCTTCTGTTTTCCATGCGTCATACCAAGGACATACATGTACTACCATATTAGTATGTTCATTATTATATTTAAATTCTATATCCATATCCCCAGGTGATGCTTCTCCATTCTACATATGGTAAATAATTAAGAGCTGATAATTCTAAACCATCTTTCAAAACTCTTTTAACTATCCTTCTACCTCTTTTCATAGCATAATTTATTCTGCCTTCTTCACTACTTCATCAGCTTCACTTCCTAATTTTTCTATTGCTCCTTAAACTATATAGCTAAAAAGCATAGCGTGGTGTTTAGGTGTTGCTGTTGTGGTTTTGATATTCATAATCTACTTCTGTACTTAATTTATTATATTCAAAAGTCTTGCTTCTATAGTTCTATTCTTAATCCAAATTGACAATATTTACTACTGCTTTTTTACCATTAGTCCAATATATACTATTTATTTCAACTTCAACCGTTGGTTACAGTGACATTCCTCTTTATATTCCTTCTAATTCCGAGTTATTTATATATTAAAAAAATTTATCAATATCTTTTTCTCCTAACAAATAAAAAAGGTCTTAACCCTTCTTTATATTATTCCTATAAATGTTGGTATATCAACTGGTACACCAATTAACATGACATCAAATTTCATGCTAGTTTCTATTTTGCTACTTGCGTTATGAATTCTAAAGCTAATCTGCCAACCATTATTACAGCTTAATTCTAATGTGTTATCCTTATTCTCCAAAAAATCAAAGTGATATATTTTAGTTGGCAAATTAATTTTAGGTAAATTATATTCACTTTTTATATTTTTTGTCCTTCTATTTAATGCCCCAGATATATTATAGGCATTAACTTTAAGAAAACGCTTTTCAACTTCTAATATAAACTTATAAAAATCATGTTTTCCTATTAAATATTTGACCAATCGTTTAGGAACCTCTTCACCATATTTTTCATATAAATTCATCATTTCTTTTTTAAAAGCATCCAGTAATGGTTTGTATACAATTTTGCTCTTGTTAATATTAGTTTCTTTCCATTTTATACCTTTTAGCTTTATAAGTTGATTAAACACTGAATTTATTTCATTAAAATAATTATCCGAACATTCAATATTTAACCATTTCTTACCGAAATCTATTGTTGGTGATAATCTGCTATGTTTAACAGCCTCATGATTATGTTTAGATGATATGCCGATTTCCCATTTATTATTTTTATTAATCAATACATCTCTAACATCTCCAGTTTGTCCTTTTGCATCTGTTTGAATTGACAAAATTAACTTATCTGTGCTTAAAAAACTCATTAAATTTGGTTCGAGACGTTCAACAATATCAATTCCAATTTTTGATCCATCTTTTAATATTGATTTATGTTCTGATTCTAATTCATTGTAATATTTTTCGGCTGTTTTATATGCCTTATTTTCTTCTTTTATTATAACCACTGAATCTTTATATTTTTTAGAGATTATATCTAAGCATGCATATTCAAAAGCTTTTCCATTTTTAATTTGTTTTGACATAAATCATACTCCTTTAAAAATAACTATCTCATATACTCTTTTATCATAAAACCAATTTTCTCTGCTAATTTAACTGGAACGGCATTTCCAATTTGGCGATATTTTGAAATTCTATCACCAAAAAATTCCAACTCACTTGGAAAAGTTTGTATTTTTGCAGCTTCTCTCCAGGTAAATCTTCTTGTATGTCCTTCTCCAAAAATCCATTTATCTTTATCTATTTTTATCATGTCAGGAGAACTAGGATGTAGTGTTACTTGTTTTGCCATTGCAGGGATAGTATACGAGAATTCATTCCAATCTCTTTTTCTATTTCTACTCATATACCTTGAAGAATAAGAAGCATCACATAAGTCCCTTTCATCATACGTTCCGTTTTTTTCTAACACATCTTCTATAAGAATTTTTTCTTTATATATATTATTAATCTTAAATTTATCATTTTTATTTAAGTTCTTACTAATACCGATAATAAATACACGAACTCTATCTTGTGGAACACCGAAATCAGATGAATTTACTTTATGAACACTTACATTATATCCATCGCCAGCATTTTCGAAGTCTCTTATAATCTTTTTAATTATTTTACCATCTCCAAGAGTTAAAATACCTTTAACATTTTCAGCAATGAAACCTGAAGGATTCTTTTCACTGACTGCTTTTACATAAAATCTATATAATAAATTTCTACTATCATCTACTCGTCTTGGACCTGCAAGAGAGAACCCTTGACAAGGAAATCCTCCAAGTATTAAATCCGTATCAGGTAGTGAATTAACTGAAATGTTTTTTATATTATCATTTACAACAATTGAATCAGACCACAATCTATGAGTTTGGCATGCATCATGATTAATATCATTCGCCCAAACAATTCTAAATCCTGCATTCTTAAATCCCATATCTAAACCGCCTGCTCCAGAAAACAGCGATATTGCTTTCATAATATCCCTCCAATAAAACATTTGTTCTCATTATAAAGCATATCTCTTTATTATTCAAGTATATGATATAAATTTTACATTGATTTTATAAATCAGTTAAATTTAATGCATAACTTTTCTACAAATTCTCTCCTCTGGATTTTCTCTACACATTCTTTAGGTATGCTTTCATGACCGTAATAAAGTCCTACTAAGCCTCCAGCTATAGCAGCTACAGTGTCAGTGTCTTCTCCTAAGTTAACTGCTATTAGAACACATTCTTTGTAATTATCCGAATTAAGTAGACACCATAGTACAGCTTCTAAAGTATACACTACATATCCCGTTGATTTTATTTCATCTTCTGGTAACATATGAAAATTTTCATCCTGTAATCTTTCGTAGTGCTTAAGTTCTTTTTTGAATTCTTCCTTATTTTCATAGTATTCGAAGGATTTTTTTATGCCTAGTTCTACTGCTTCTTTTAATTCATATTCTTTAGAAATATAATCTGCTATAGTGATATATATACTGCACGCTATCATACTTCTTTTGTGTCTATGGGTAAGGGCTGATAAGTTGTGTATGATTTGATAGGATTCTTCCTTTTCTATCCAATTTTCTCCATAGGTTTTTTGTAAATAAAAAAGTACAGGAAGTATTCTCATAAGGGATCCATTTCCATTGTCTCTTTCTCCTGTTCCTCCGGATTTTAACGGTTCTTCTCCATTAGCATATTTAGTTAATGCTTTACTTGTACCTATACCTATATCAAAGGTTTCTCCAAAGGGCGTGTACTCACCTTTCTTA
>JAWSUU010000185.1:0-4740 GCA_033549325.1 Bacillota bacterium
GTCTGATAGCACCGGATCAGGAATTGGAATTGCTGATAATAATGCTTTTGTATATGGATGCATTTTATATTTAAATATTTTTTCACTTTCACCGATTTCCACAATATTTCCAAGATACATTATTCCGATTCTGTCTGAAATGTATTTTACCATTGAAAGGTCATGCGCAATAAATAAATAGGTAAGATTAAACTCTTCTTTCAAATCTAACAATATATTTATTACTTGAGCCTGTATTGAAACATCCAGAGCTGATATAGGCTCATCACATATTATAAATCTTGGGTTTAATGCTAAAGCTCTTGCAATACCAATTCTCTGTCTCTGCCCTCCTGAAAATTCGTGAGGAAATCTCGTAGAATGTTCTTTTTCCAATCCTACTTTTTCAAGAAGTTCATACACTCTCCTGTCTCTTTCTATAGTAGAATAGTGATTAAATGCCTTTAAAGGTTCTGAAATTATATCTTTAACCATCATTCTAGGATTTAGAGAAGCGTAAGGGTCTTGAAAAATCATTTGCATATCTTTATATAATTCTCTTCTAGAATTGCCTTTTAGCTTATTTATGTCTTTACCTAAAAATCTTATACTACCTTCTGTAGGTTCGTATAAACCTGCAATGGTTCTTGCAGTTGTTGATTTGCCACATCCGCTCTCTCCCACTAGTCCTAGAATATCTCCTTCATTAATTGAAAAACTGATTCCATCAACAGCCTTAACATAATCTGTAACTCTTCCAAAGATACCTTTCCTAACTGGGAAGTACTTTTTTAAATTCTCGACTTGTAAAATTTTTTTCATATCACTGCCCCTTCATTTTCTTTACAGTATCATTTAAAAGCCAACATCTAGCTTTTTGATGTTCATTGACTTCATAAAACTCTGGCAAATAATCATTGCATAGGTTCATAGAATGCTTACATCTGGCAGAAAAAGGACACCCTTTCGGTGGTTCTAGCAATGATGGTGGTGTTCCAGGTATAGCTTCTAGTCTTTCTTTACTGTCAATCTTAGGCATAGAATTTAAAAGTCCAATGGTATATGGATGTGATGGATTATAGAAAATATCTTCTCTACTTGCCATTTCGACTATTAGACCACCATACATAACAAGTACTTTTTGACACATTTCTGCTATTACCCCTAGATCATGAGTTATCAAAATAACTGATTTATTCTCCTTAATTTGTAACTCTTTTAATAGCTTTAGAATTTGATCCTGTATTGTTACATCCAGTGCAGTAGTAGGTTCATCTGCTATCAGGATATCTGGATCATTAGCAAGTGCCATTGCTATTACGGCTCTTTGTCTCATACCACCGCTAAATTCATGAGGATATTGTTTAACTCTTTCTTTAGCTGAAGGAATCTTAACAATTTCTAACAATGATACAACTCTTTTGTTTATCTCAGATTTTGATAAGTTAGAATGAACCTTTATTGTCTCATATATCTGATTTCCTATAGTGTAAACCGGATTTAATGATGTCATTGGATCTTGAAAAATCATTGCTATGTCATTTCCCTTAATTTTCCTAATCTCTTCTTTTTTAAGTGTTAATATATTTCTGTTATTAAATATTATTTCACCCTCTTTTATTTTTCCAGGTGGTTTTACAATGTTCATTATAGATTTTACTGTGACGCTTTTCCCACTTCCACTTTCACCTACTATACCTAGAATTTCTCCCTCATTAAGTTCAAAATCTACTCCTCTAACCGCTTGAACCTCTCCATTTGATGTGTAGAATGAAGTTTTTAAGTTTTTAACCTTTAATATTTCTTTCATAACAACCTCTTACTTTCTTAATCTCGGGTCAATTGCATCTCTTAATCCATCACCAAGGAAATGGAAAGCAAACATAGTAACAGATATAGCAACAGCTGGTGCAATTAACTGATATGGATACATATTTAAGGTTTGTACGGCATCATTACTTAAAGTTCCCCATGAAGCCATCGGTCTTGGCATTCCAAGTCCAATATAGCTTAGAAAAGCTTCAACAAAAATGGCCTGAGGTATTAACATAGTCATACTTACTATTATTGGACCAATAGAATTTGGCAGTAAATGTTTGAAGAGTATATCCTTTTTCTTTGTTCCCATGGTCATAGCTGCCAAAACAAATTCTTGTTGTTTGATTGACATTACTTGACCACGAACTAATCGAGCCATTCCAACCCAATAAACTGAACTAAGTGCTATTATGATACTCTTGATGCCAGCTCCCACTACTACCATTATTAGAATAACATACAAAGTAAGAGGAATCGTGCTAATAATATCAACAAGTCGCATCATAAAATTATCTATTCTTCCTCCCATATATCCTGAAAATCCACCATAAATTGTTCCAATAAATAGATTTACAATAGTTGCAACTACAGCTACAAGAAGGGAAATTCTCGCTCCATATACTAATCTAATAAATAAATCTCTACCAAAAATATCTGTACCTAAAATATTATCTTTATTCCAGATCTTACCAGCTTCTACTAATTCATTTCCATTACTATCTAAGTACTTTATATTAGATTTATCACTGTAAGCCATAACAATATTCATATCTTCTCCATAATAAGTTTTAGAATTCATAAAATCTTCTTTTGTAATTTCTAGTTGTTTGCTAATTGTTCCATCTTTAATAGAATAAATCCTATAATCTTTATTTATAAAGTATTTATTTCCATCCCTATCTTCTACGGTATCAAGTATTGGTGGTATATTTACCCTGTATAAATTATTATCAGCATAATCATAATCAACTAGAAAAGGAACAAAAATAGCTATAATAAATAATAATATTATTGTTATTATCCCTATTAATGATAGTTTATTCTTTATTAGTCTAAACCATACTTCTTTCCAATATGGCATGCTTTTAAAAACAATTTGCTCCATGTCTCTTTTTTCATCACTAAGTGGCTTTAACATCTCTTCAGTTATATGAATGTCTTTCATTACTTACTCCTTTACATCGATTCTTGGATCAATAACTACATAAAGGACATCTACAGTTAGAATCATTATTGATAATAGTACTGCGAAAAATAGAGTTATCCCCATTATTACTCCGTAATCTCTATTCGCTATACCTTCAACAAAATATTTTCCAATTCCAGGAAGTCCAAAAATTTTCTCAATTACAAATGTTCCTGTAAGAAGACTAGCAATAGCAGGACCTAGGACTGTTACTACTGGTATCATAGCGTTCTTTAGTACATGTTTAATAATTATAGTTGATTTTTTTAAACCTTTAGCATCAGCAGTAGTAATATAGTCCTGGTTCATAACATCAAGAACTGAAGATCTAGTCAGTTTAGCAAAGTATGCTACTGAAAAACCCGCCAGGGCAATTGAAGGTAGAATGTAACCCTTTGAATCTTGTATCCCATAAAAAGGAAACCACTGTAGCTTAACAGAAAATATATATAATAGTATTGTTGCCAAAACAAATGATGGAATTACAACACCAAAAGTCGAAATTGTCATAACTACTCGATCTGTAATAGTTCCAGACTTAAATCCAGTAATTAAGCCCATTGGTATCCCAATGACCAAAAGCATGAAGATTGCCATCAAACCCACTCTTGCAGAGACAGGAAACCTAGAGATTATCATTGTATTTACCCTTTCTCCTTGATTTTTAAAGGATGGACCTAAATCTAATTTTGCTAAATCCTTCATATAATTAAAATACTGCTGATGTAGTGGCAAATTCAAATTATATTTTTCTAGCATTGCTTCTTCAATTTCTGGTGGGAGTTTTTTCTCTGTATCAAAAGGACCTCCAGGTACTGAATGCATCATGAAAAATGTAATAGTTGCTAATATAAATAGAGTCAATATAATAGAAATTAATCTTTTAAAAATATAATTAGCCATTTGTCCTCCTATAAATTTAGCTCTAAATCAATATCAATTTTATACTTACTATACTCATAGTATATTTTTATAAATTCGAAGGGATTTCCTATGTCGTCTAAGGATAAACGTTCAATCCTAAGAATAGGGGAGTTTTCTTTAACATTTAGATAGGTTGAAACTAAACTAGATGCTTTTCTAGCCATAATTGATTGTTTTCCCTTTCCTAACTTGATTCCTCCTAAGTTTACAAAAGTTGAATAAGTAGCTTCTTTTTCAAGTCTGTCTTTTTTAATAATATCTTCAAATTTTTCCGGTATAAATATCTCTGATAAACACACCGGTTCACCATTATCTCTATGAAGCCTCAAAACATATAGACATTTTTGACCGATTGCATCAACAATATCTGAACTCAATACATTTTCTACATTCCTTTTTTCCATTTGAATTACTTTTATTGTCGTATTAGGGCCTCTTGATATAACTTCACTTACAGTTTTTAATGCATTCATATCATCTTTATAAGCTTTATCCACTGTAAAAGTTCCTTTACCTGGCTTTCTAATGATGTAATCTTCATCTTCTAGAATTTCCATTGCTTTTCTTATAGTTATAAGACTTACATCAAATCTTTCTACCAACTCTTTCTGACTTGGCATTAAAATATCAGATGATTCGTATTCCATAATTTCAGATTTTAATCTTTCTGCTATTTGTATATACATTGGTATATTACTTTTTCTTTCGATCATTTTTTACTATCCTCCAGTACATATGATTGCGTATAATGTTATATAATATTATGTATTATTATATAACATTATACTTATTTAATCAAGAAAAAATACATGGCTCCTATTAATATAGTTACC
>JAWSUU010000186.1:0-4731 GCA_033549325.1 Bacillota bacterium
GTATACTTGAGCGAGAGATACACTCCCTTGCTCCCAGCCATCTCCTATTTGTTTCAAAACATCCATAACAATTTCCTCGATTAACTCAAAACTGTTGTATCGAGAAAATATTTCACTGAAAATTTCTGATGTTTTTATTCTGTCAACTCCCAAAAGAGCTTTTTTTAAATCCTTTACTAAATCATCCTTTTCTTTCATATAGAACCCCTTCTAAAATAAATATACTCGCACTAAATTTTTTATTAAAATTATATCATTCTATTGACAATATAGCAAAATTAATTTTGAGTTTTATCATTATAAAAATAGAGTTTAAATGTAATTTTATTTAGCTAAACAAAAATAATTTAATAGACAAAAATAATTGAAAAAGTTATCAACAATAAAAACCCTTGATTTTCAATAATAATCAAGGGTTTTCCACATTTATTTGAGTTTTGCACAGACTTTTCCACATTTTAGTGGAAAACTACCTACTTATCCAAGACTTTCTTAATCTTCTCCACAGCCCAGTCAATCTCTTCTTCTGTGATAATAATAGGTGGAGCAAACCTTATTACTGTTTTATGAGTTTCATGAGCTAATACTCCCAACTCTTTAAGTTGATCGCAGTATTCTCCTGCATGATGGTCTAACTCTATACCTATTAAAAGACCTTTTCCTCTAACTTCTACAATACTAGGGTTGTTTATTTCTTTAAGTTTATCCATGAAGTATTTTCCTTTTTCCTGAGCCATCTTTACGTAATTGTCTTCTAAGAGTATATCCATAGCTGCTATAGCTACTGCACAACCTAATGGATTACCTCCAAATGTTGAACCGTGAGAGCCCGGATCGAATACTCCTAATATATCTTTGTTTGCAGCTACTGCCGATACAGGAAAAACTCCTCCTCCTAATGCTTTTCCAAGAATATACATATCGGGAACTACATCTTCCCATTCGCATGCAAACATCTTTCCTGTCCTTGCAAATCCTGTTTGTACCTCATCTGCAATAAACAGCACATTATTCTCTTCACATATTTTTTTTGCTTCTTTCAGGAATCCTTCTGGTGGTGATACTATTCCACCTTCACCTTGTATTGGTTCTACTATAAATGCTGCAGTATTTTTATTAATTTTTTCTTTTAAAGATTCAATGTCTCCATAAGGAATATTTTTCATGCCTGGATTAAAGGGACCAAATCCTCTTCTATAAGAAGGCTCGGAACTCATAGAAATAATAGCTATTGTTCTCCCGTGGAAGTTTCCATTGCATGCTATAATTTCCTGTTTTCCATCTTCAACTCCTTTAACATCAACTGCCCATCTTCTGGCTGCTTTTAAAGCAGTTTCAACAGCTTCTGCTCCTGTATTCATAGGTAATATCATTGATTTATTAGTAATTTTAGCTAGCTTTTCATAAAACACTCCTAATAATTCATTATGATAAGCTCTTGATGTAAGGGTTACTTTATCTAGCTGATCTTTAGCTGCTTTTATTACTTTAGGATTTCTATGACCATGACTAACTGCCGAATAGGCACTTAACATATCAATATACTTTTTGCCTTCCGGGTCTTCCACCCATACTCCTTCAGCTTTAGAAAAAACAACCTCTGTAGGGCTGTAATTCTGTGCACCGTATTTGTTGGTTTGTTCAATAATTTCTTTTGTTGATGCCATTTTAAAACCTCCTATTTTATATATTACAATAATAATTATTTTAGTTTTTAAAAAAAATATAATAATTATAATTTTACAATTTTATGTAATTATTTACAGTAACTTACTTCAATTATAACAAATATTACATTTTTGTCAATTTATACACCTTAAACCCTTGTTTGAATATGATATGTCGATATGTTATATTTCTTAATATAAATAAACTTTGTTCAACTTTTTCTTTATTTAATCTTGACATAGTTTGTAATCTTTACTATTATTTAATAAATTAATTTACTTTTGAGATAAAATATGAAATCAACTAATAAAAAAGAGATGGTGAATAATGCATAAATTTAAATTAAAATTGGGAAAAGAAAAAATTGAATACCGTATAAAGGAAGAAAATTTTTTAGGATTATTAGAAAGTGATAAAGCATACAGCAAAACAGAAGAAAACATAATAAAAGATTCATTAGAAAACCCCATAAAATCTGATAAGTTGAGAAATATTGTTAATAAAGGAGAAAGAGTCTGTATTGTTGTTTCCGATGTGACTAGAATGTACCAAAAACCCGATATATTTCTGCCGTATATAGTGGAAGAATTAAAAGCTGGAGGTATTGAAGACTCTGACATTTTCTTTCTTTGTGCCCTTGGATCTCATAGAAAGCAAACTCTCAAAGAACACAAGAAGATTCTAGGTGACAAACTATACGAAAAATATGATGTTATCGACCATGACTGTGATGATAAATCTAATTTAGTAAATATTGGTACAACATCAAGAGGTACTCCTGTAGAAATCAACAAGCTGGCTGTAGATGCAGATAGAGTTGTGGTAACAGGAGCAGTTGTTTATCATGTAATGGCCGGCTGGGGTGGTGGAAGAAAATCTATTCTTCCTGGAATATCTTCCAGAAAATCAATAATGATAAACCATGCCCATTCTATTACGGATACTCCAGGTAAAGGACCAAATCCTGAATGTGGCAGTGCTATTTATGAAGGTAATCCTTTAAATGAGGATATGGTTGAAGCAGCGGAAATGTTTAATCCGGATTTTATGTTTAATGTTATACTTGGTCAGGATCGTATTGTCGACGCTGTTTCTGGAAATATTACAGCTGCCCATAAAGTAGGTTGCGAAAAAGTATCTAAAGAAAATGATTTTTTGATAGATGAATTAGCAGATATGGTTGTAGTTTCTGCTGGAGGTTTTCCTAAGGATATCAACTACTATCAATCTACTAAAGCTATGTTGAATTCCATGAGAAGCGTCAAAAGTGACGGTGTAATTATCATACTGGCAGATTGCAGCGAAGGGATTGGAAACCCTGAAGTAAGCTATATTATCAATAATTTCAAAAATAATTTGGACCGGGAAAATGAACTAAGAGAAAATTATACTATTTCAAAATACATAGGTTTTGAATCAGCGTGGCATAGTGAAGTTTATAATATTATATACGTTTCTTCTATAGATACTTCTTTAATTGAAAATATTCCAATTACAGTTGTTGGTTCATTAGATGAAGCACTCCAAAAAGCTAAAGAAATCAAAGGCTCACTAGATATGAAAACATATGTGATGCCTGATGCATCTGTATTTCCAGTATTGAAATAAAGAAATAAGGTTTTAGCTAAGAAAATTTATCTTTATCAAAGCTAAAACCTTTTTTTATTTTTCTTCTGCAATTAATGTGGACATTGAATAGCCTTCATGGAGTCCGGAAATTATTGCATTCATACCACCTCTGGTATATACTCCTTTAAATTTTTCATTATACATAAAAAGACCGTTTATATTGTTAAAAGTATTGTATTTTAGTTTACCTTCCTTGTATATTATATTGCTTATTTTTGATTCTTTACAAAACTCCTGTATTATGTACTCTTCTTTTATACATGTTTCAAGTATATTTTTCCACTGATTTGATTTATAGTCTTTTCCTGAATAAACTCCTTTTGATGCATAAAAGTCAACGGGTTTTATTATATATCTATCTTTTTCATCTAAATATTCCTGCCATTTATTGTCTTTATTTAATGCCTTGGTATAAGGGATGTGTTCGTTTATATACTCTATATCCTCTTCATTTAAGTATCTTTGAAAAGTTTTATCATGTAAAACTTGAAAAAATTTCTTGGTATGAATAATTTGACTCTTTATAGGTCCAATTATGCAGGTATTTCCTGATAAGATTCCTTTCACGAAATTTTCAAGAGCATCATAGTTATCCATCAAATCTTTAGTAACAAGTCTTCTATAAATTACATCTATCTTTTTATCATCATAATATAGCTCACCTTTATCGTAGTCCAAATCTCTTCCATCTATTATATAGCAGTTATACCCTTTATTTTGAAAATAAGTTTTAAATTCTTCAATTTCAATTTTTGTAGTTTTGTCAAGAAGATCGACGATACCTAGATTTGTATTAGATTTATCCTTGATTTTTTCATTTCTATTTTTTTTGTACTCATAATAGATTTCTTCTACAGTTTCCACCCAAGAATCAAACAACTCAAATTGTTTAAAGTTGTAATTATTAGTTTCTCTTACGGGTTTTGACTGCAAAAGAACTCTACTTAGTTCCTTATCTTCATTCATTGCTGAAGAACCATCAGCATTTAGTTCACAAAATTTATAACTGTCTCCGTAATAAAAAATATCAAATCTTCCCATTGGTACATTTGTCTTGTAATAGCAAGGTGATTTAATCAATTCTTCTAGTTTTTTATCAAATCCAAAAAGTTTTCTAACCTCTTTTTCCTCAATATACAAATTAATAGTTTTATTAACGATTTCAAAAATATTTTCTGTAAGTTTTTCCATGGTTTCTATGTCTTTTTTAGAAAATATTCTCGGAATGTAGAGGTAAGGTACAGGATTTCCTTTATATATAGCTTTTGAATTTTTAACTTTTTCATCAACTTCTTCTGCATCCTTTAAATACTCTTGAGAATTTTTAATTACATTTCTTGAAAGTTCATTTTGTAGGTTTAAGCTATTTAACAATCTAATCAGTCCTTTAATATATTTTTTGCTGAAATCTCATTTAACAAGTTATCTTTATCC
>JAWSUU010000187.1:0-4674 GCA_033549325.1 Bacillota bacterium
GTATTCTGAAGCTAGATACTCTTTCATCTTTTCATCATCTTTATATTCTGTTCTACCGGCTGCCTGTCTAAGTAAACTTTCTCTATTTTCAATATCTTTTCTCATTTCTTTTTCTAAGTCTCTAAATCTTTGCTGTATATTTTCATAAAGAGTGGTATCAAAAAGCTTCTGGAGAATCTTTTCTCTTTCCTTACTTTCAGCTACAAGCATTTTTCTAAATTCTCCCTGGGGTATCATCATAATCTGGGAAAATTGATCAGAATCCAATCCTATAATTTCATTGACCTTCTCATTTACGTCGTTTATTCCGGAAAAGTTAAGATTTTTACCAATCACTTCAAGTTCTGCTACAGTAGCTTGTGTGGTAGTACCTTCTCCAACTTTTTTATATCTAAGCTGTTCCGGTATTCTTCTAATTTTATATTCCTGTCCTTTTAATTCAAATACAAGCTCTACTTGGGTAATAGTATCTAAATCTGAAAACTGGCTTATAAAGTCCTTTGGCTGTCTGCTTTCTCCGCTTCCTTCGCCGTATAATGCATAGCTTATTGCATCGAATATCGTAGTCTTTCCTGAACCGGTGGCACCGGTTATTAGAAATAGGGTATTGTTTTCAAGCTGAGTAAAGTCAATGATTTCCTTGTTTCCGTAGGGACCGAAGCCTTCCATTATCAGTTTTATAGGTTTCATTTATTTTGCCCTCCTATTTCTATGTTCTTCTTCTGTAATTTCTTCAAATATATTTAATTCATCTTCAGGTATTTCTTGACTGGTCATTCCTTTGTAAAATTTTCTTACAATTTCTATTGGATCCATCTTTGTAAATTTTTCTCTATCTATACTTTCGTAATCTCCAGATGTTTCTATGTTTTCTTTTTTTATTTTTAGTGTATTAGGATATACGCTTCTAAGAGTTTTTATGGGTTCTATTAGTTCTCCTTTATCTTCTAAGATAGCCATAATGTAATCATCGGTATTTGCCAAGCTGCTTACTTCTTCTTTTATTAAATGGCTGATTTTTCCCTTTATAACTCTTAAGTCTCTAATTGGTTCTAGTTTTAAAAATTCTTTTTCTATATTACCTTTTTCTTTTATATCTATTACCGGGATTGTTTTTTTATGGTCTGCTTCTGAAAAGGAGTATTTTAATAGTGATCCAGAATATCTAGTATTTTCTCCTTTTACCCTCTGGGGTCCGTGTATATGCCCTAAAGCTACATAATCAAAGTCATCAAAGTACTTTACATCGGCATATTCTGCAGTACCGATAGATAAAGGACGTTCTGATTCGCTGGTTTCTATTTTTTCAGTCCCGGTTATATATCCGTGGGCTATGCATATATTTCTTTCCTCGGTATTTAAATCTTTTCTGATTGTTTCTAAGGTTTTTTTGTATGCATCATCTTGAGTTTTTATGTCATCATCATCGTATGCTTTTCTGCAGTGAAAAGGATCTAAATAGGGAATAGGATAGAAATTTATCTTTCCGTACTCATCTTCTAAGGTGATTTTGTATGGATTTTTATCTATCGTCCCGTAGGTATATAAACCACCGGCCATTAATATTTCACTGCCGTAATGAATTCTCTCTGGGCTGTCGTGATTGCCAGCTATAGAAATAATCTTTGCCTTTGTTTCTTTGATTATCCTAGTAAATATTTCATTTAGTAAGGCTACGGACTCAGTAGAAGGTCTGGATTTATCGTAAATATCTCCAGCTATTATAAGTATATCTACATCTTTTTCTTTTATTTTATCTACTAGTTTATTTAAAATATATCTCTGATCATCTATTAAAGACATTTTGTGTAAAGTTCTTCCCAGATGCCAGTCCCCTGTGTGCATTATTCTCATAATTTCCTCCCGAGTTATTAATTATTGGTTTTATTATATCACTGTTTTACAACCTTTAGTGTTATATTAATAGTTCTTTAACCAAATTTTATTTTATTTATGAATTTTTTTCAAATAAAAAAGACCTCTGCTTTTTAATCAAAGGTCTAAGTTACTGTTTTTTTATCTATTAGAAAATCCTCTTCTTACATTATTGTTCCCATTATTTCTGTTTCCTCTTTGGAAGTTTCTTTCACCATTATGGTTGTCTGAATTTCCTAAGACAACTGTCCCGCCATCATTTCTTTCAAAGGCTCTTAAGTGGCTCTCTGATGCTCTCATTAGTCTTTCAAAGGTCAACTCTATATCTTCTGGTAAATCAGTTTCCAAAAAAGCTTTATACATGTCAATATTTTTGATTTCAGCTTCAACTCCTATTGCAAAAGTCTCTTCTAGAGTCTCCGTTAGTACTGCCCTATCTGCTGCATCATCAACAGGTATCTCTAATTCGTATTTTTCAAATAATGGTAAAAGCATTTCTATGTGTCTTTGTTCTGCTTTTATTATATTTGTAAAAGGTCTTATATTACCAAATTCTTCAATGAGAGCTTCATATTCTGCCTTGGCCATATATTCATCCTCTATTGCATATTCAAGCATTTCTTCTATAGTCCAAGACTCATCAGCTGCTGCACCTTCTGCACCGAAATCATCCGCATAAGCTAATCCCGATAAACCTACTATTAATACTAAAGTTAAAGTTAAAATTATTTTTATATTTTTCATTTTTAAAATCTCCTTTCAAATCTTTTATTTTTTTCTATGTCTAGAGTATACGATTAAGTTGTGAAGATTTTATGGAGAATTTATTTAATCTAAAATAGCTCCTTCACTTGCAGATTTTACAAGTTTTTTGTATCTTGCCAAATATCCTGTAACTTCTTTTTTTGGTTTAAATTTCCAATTAACTTTTCTTGTTTTCAATTCTTCTTCTGCTACATGTAAATGAATACTTTTGTTGATTACATCTATAGTAATCTTATCGCCATTTTTTATTAGTGCAATAGGACCTCCAGCTGCGGCTTCAGGTGAAATATGTCCTACAAAACATCCATTATTAGTACCTGAAAATCTTCCATCGGTAATCACTGCAGTAGTTTTATTTAATCCCTGGCCATACAGCAATTTAAGTGGTAAATACATTTCTCTCATTCCAGGTCCACCTTTTGGACCTTCATATCTTATTACTACTACATTACCAGATTTAATTTCTTTTTTTTCTATTGCTTCTACACATTCTTTTTCGCTATCAAAACAAATGGCTACACCGGTAAATCTACGAGCTTCTTCAGCAATTGCTGCTGGTTTTGCTACACCAGTATCTGGTGCAATATTTCCCCTCATAATTGTAAGACCACCTAAAGTACTGTGTGGATTTTCCAAAGTTTTTATTACTTCTGGATTTTTAGGGTATAAACTTACATGCTCATCTAAATTTTTCTCAAGATTTTTCATGTTTACGGTCATAACCTCTGTAAATAATTTCTCTTTAATTACCTTCATTACTTCCGGTACTCCTCCTGCTTTATACAGATCTTCACAATCATATTGCAAAGAGGCAGGATTTATTTTAGCAATAAGGGGTATTTCTTCACTGTATTTATCAAATAGATCTAATATATTTTTAGTATCAAAACCTAATTCGTGAGCTAGTGCACATGTATGTATTACTGCATTTGTTGAACCACCTACAGCCATCATTACCATTATTGCATTTTCAAGAGCCTCTTTTGTCATTATGGATCTTGAAGATACATTTTCTAGTACCATTTTTACAATTTTTTCACCACTTACAAACGCACTTCTGTATCTTTCATGATAAACAGCAGGTATAAGTCCTCCTCCTGATAAAGTCATACCTAATGCTTCAGAAAAGGCACACATAGTATTAGCTGTTCCCATAAACTGACATGAACCGCAGGTTGGAGCACACATTGAGGTTAATTTTTGCAAATCATCATAAGTTATCTTATCCGTCTGGTACATACCAAGACCTTCTGATATTGAAGTTGTATCACTTTTAGCTTTTTCTGCATATGGAGGTCCTGATATCATAGATCCTCCCGGTACTAAAATTGCCGGAATATCTAATCTAGCTGCAGCCATAAGCATACCCGGTACTATTTTATCGCAACTTGCAAGTAATACCAATCCATCAAACTGATGTGCTCGAGATTGAATTTCTATGCTGTCTGCTATAGCCTCTCTAGAGGGTAGTACATAGTGAGCTCCATAATGATTATCTGCAACTCCATCACAACATGCTATTACACCGAATTCTACTGGAGTGCCTCCTCCACGATATATTCCGTTTTTTACATTTTCAGAAACTTTTCTTAAGTTATTATGCCCCGGTACCATTTCATTAAATGAATTTGCTATACCTATAATTGGTCTGGAAATATCATCATCTGAAAACCCATTTGCTTTAACTAATGTTTTATTCGAAATAAAATCAAATCTATTAAACTTTCCAACATCATTTTTATACATTTTTAGCTCCTCATAATTAATCCTGAATTATTCACAGTAATTCAGTAAATGGTCTTTGAACTGCATAATTACAGTGCTTTTGATTAATTTTGCTTTTCACTTATTAAGTGAAGAAAACTATGGAAAAAGAGCTCCACCTTTGTTAAAATTAAAGTGCTAAACAAAAACCAAACAAAGGAGAAACTCTTATATGTCTAGTTTAAAGGAACTTCAGTTAGAAAGCAATAGTAAAATCAAAATAAATTTCGATGGAGGCGATTTATCCTCCGATTCAGGACTACTTCTAAT
>JAWSUU010000188.1:0-4570 GCA_033549325.1 Bacillota bacterium
TTCGAAGAAAATTGATAATAGTGAAGATTTCATTTTGGCAGGTAAAGGATTAGGTACGGTTGTCTTAATGGGAACATTATTAGCTACTTGGGTAGGAAGTGGAACTGTAACAGGTGGACCAAATTCATTAGCATATAGTTTCGGGTTATGGCCAGCAATTTTCTATACTATTCCGAGTATAATAGGAATTTTAATAATGTTTAAAATAGCTCCAAAAGTCAGAGCTTATGGAAAATATACAGTTTCTGAAATTTTAGAAATAAACTATGGGCCTCCAGCTAGAATAATAGCAGCAATAGTAATAATATTAGCTTATGTTGGAATAGTAGCTTACCAATATAGAGGATTAGGTTTTGTTTTAAATGTTACAACAGGAATAGATATAGGTTTGGGTACTACCTTGGCAGCTGCACTCATAATTTTTCTAGCTACAATTGGTGGTCTTATGTCAGTAGCTCCTACGGATGCTCTTAGTGCTGGTTTGATTTTATTAGGTTTATTGGTTGGAGTACCATCTGTAATTATAGCTGCTGGAGGGTGGAGCGAAATAGTTGCAAATGTTCCAGCTTCGCATAGTACCGTAACAGGAGGATTATCCGGACTTCAGTTATTAGGATACTATCTTCCATTACTAGCATTATTACTAGCAGATCAAAATATGTATCAAAGATTAGCTGCTTCTAAAGAAGATGAATCAAGTAGAAAGGCAATAATAGGATGGATTATTGGACTAATAGTTGTAACTCCAGCAGTTTCAATTATATCCTTTGCTTCAAGATCAATGTTTCCGGAAATTGATCCAGGTATGTCACTAATATCATCTACTCTTGTTATGCCTACATTTGCAGGAGGCATATTACTTGCAGCAGCAGCAGCATTTATTGTAACAACAGGAAATTCTTATCTTTTATCATGTGCAACAAATGTTACTTATGATATTTTCACTAGATTCATAAAAAAAGATGCTACTGATAAGCAGCAACTTATTTTCACAAGAGTATTAGTTGTAGTACTTGGAATATTTGCATACGTTTTAATACAATATTTTCCTAGTATATTAGCTTTACAAATGTATGCATATACTGTTTATGGAGCTAGTTTAACTCCAGCGGTATTAGCAATTTTCTTTTGGAAAAGAGTTAATAAATATGGAGGAATTGCTTCTATGTTAACTGGTATGATAACCACTATGCTCTGGGAAATACCGTTAGGTAAACCTTTTGGAATGAATAGTGTACTTATAGCATTACCTTTGGCAATAATAGCACTTTACTTAGGAACTATATTAACAGAAAATAAAATCAAAAAAGAAGAAATGAGTGATAAGAAAAGTAATTAAAAGAGGAGGTAATTATATTGGACGCTTCAAAAAGAATAGAAAAAATAAGAAGTTTTTTGAAAGAAGAAAATATTGGATTATCAATAATAACTAATCCGGATAATCAATATTATTTAAGTGGATTTTTAGCACTTATTTACTCAAGACCTATAATTTTAACGATTGATAAAAATAGTAAAAGTTTAATAATACCGGCTCTTGAAGAAAATCATGCTAAAGAAGATTCAGATGCTGATAATATACTAGTATACTACGAGCATCCAGAACTTAAAGAAAAAGGAACAAGTTACTTACAGCATTTAGATACAATTTTAGATAATCATAAAGAGAATAAAAAAATTGCGGTAGAGTTTAAAGCTATGCCGATCGGGTTGGCTGAGTATTTGAAAAATAAAGGATTTGAACTAATCGATATTAGTGACATAATAAAAGAAATGAGATACATAAAAGACGAACAAGAAATGGATTTACTTGAAAAATCAGGCGAATTGGTATCTTTAGCTGTTGCAGAATCAATAAAAAATTTAAAACCAGGTATCAGTGAAATAGAATTTGATTCTTACGGTGATAATGCATTATATGCTGAAACAGCAAAGAGATATCCTAATGTGTCCCTATTTAAATTTCAAATGTCTCCATCAGGAATCGAAAGAACAAATATGCCACATGTTTTTTCTAATACTAGAAAATTTAAAGATAAAGATATTATAATTCACAGTAGACAAGTAGGATTGAATAACTACCATGCAGAATGTGAAAGAACAATTTTTATAGGAGAACCTTCTGAAAAACAAAAAAAAGTTTTCAAGGTAATGGTCGAAGCTCAAGCCACCTGTATGGGTTTCATTAAACCGGGAGTAATGGCTAAAGAAGTAGATGAAATAGGAAGAAAGATTATTCAAGAAGCAGGATATGGAGAGTATGCATATCATAGAATTGGACATGGTATAGGTATTGGATCTCATGAAGAACCTTATTTAAGATTTGATTCAGAGCTTATAATAAAAGAAGGTATGGTATTTTCCATTGAGCCAGGCATATATATTCCAGGTATTGGAGGATTTAGGCACTCTGATACTATAGTCATTACTAAAGATGGTTCAAAAATAATAACTGATTTCCCAAGAGAATTAGAAGAGTTAATTTTCTAAAATTATTAATTGTTAAAGGGTTCATTTCATAAATATATAATTCCACCCTATGAATGGACCCTTTTTTAGATTTTATAAAGGAGAGAAAATGAAAAATTGCAAATATTTTATAAAGTGTGGAAAGTTTTTTGATGGTAAAACAGAAAAACTTAAGGATAATATTCAAATATTAATAGAAAGTGATATCATAAAAGATGTAGGAAAAGAATTAATTTGTCCTGCTGATTCAAAAGTAATTGATTTGTCTGATTTAACAGTAACACCAGGTTTAATAGATGCTCATGTACATTTTGATTTTGTAGGACCTGAAGCATTCAGTACATATACACTTAATGATTCAGATGAAATGAAAGCACTAAATATACTTTACTGTGCACAAAGGGCATTAGAAGGTGGATTCACTACTATTAGAGTTATAGGAACAAATTTAAATGGGTATGGATCCATAGATGTAAAAAAAGCAATTGATAAAAAAATGTTTCGGGGTTCTAGACTAGTAATTGCACCTCATTTGCTAGGAACAACAGGGGGACATGGTGATTTTTCATCTTTTGCAAGTTCTAATCCTTTGTTATCTGATATAATAGAAAAAAATATGCCATTTACCGGAAATGGAGTAGATTTTTTTAAAGAAGCTGTTAGAAAAGAAGTTAAATATGGCGCTGATGTCATAAAAATAATGGCGACAGGTGGGTTTGCATCGCCTAACGATGCACCAGATGATAAGCAGTTAGATAATCAAGAATTAGAAGCAATAATTGAGACAGCTAAAGAATTAAATGTTCCAGTAACAGCTCACGCGTATACGTCAGAATTAATAGATAATTTAGTAAGAATGGGAATTACAGGAATAGAACATGGTTCTTTAATGAATAAAGAAACTGTTGAGTTAATGGAAGAAAAAGGGGTATACTTAGTAGCTACATTTATGCCTTATGAAGAAGTTGTGAATCTAGATGAAGAAAAATTAGCAAAAAAACATAAGCCTTTTAGAGAAAAATTAGAGAAATTTGGAAGTCAACTTCAAGAATCGAGAAAAGTATTAATAGATAGTATAATGAATAATAAAATGAAAGTAGGGTATGGAACAGATATTGTTGCCGTATATAATAATTATGATTGCTGGAGAGAATTTAAAGCATGGAGAGATAACGGTATACCAGCTTTAAGAACCCTAAAGGCAGCTACAAGTGTAAATTCAGAGATAGTAGAAAGAAAAGAAATTGGATGTATCGAAGCAGGAAAAAAAGCTGATATAGTTGCTTGGGAGAAAGATATAATTAATGACCATGAAGCTATATCTAGCTGTAATTTTGTTATGAAGGATGGTATAATTTATAAAGAATAAGATTTATAGAAATATACTTTATCAGTGATATAAAGATTCTATCTTCGCTTACTTATATTATAAATCTTATAAGTTTTTTAGAATGATAGAATTTTTTTGTTTTATACTTAATTAAAATGGAGTGATAATATGAAAGTTGATATTAACTGTGATTACGGAGAAAGTTACGGAATTTATAGGCTAAGTGATAATGAACAAATACTTGATTATGCAACATCTCTAAACGTTGCTTGTGGATTTCACGGAGGAGATCCAGTAGTGATGGATATGACTGTTAAAAAAGCTCTAGAAAAAGGTGTTGCAGTAGGTGCACATCCTGGGTATCCAGATTTGATGGGTTTTGGAAGAAGACATTTAAAGCTAAGTAATTATGAAGCTAAAGCCTACATGAAATACCAAATAGGTGCACTTAAAGGCTTTGTTGAGTCGTATGGAGGGAAATTACAGCATGTTAAACCTCACGGTGCCTTATATAATGATGCGGCGAAGGATTATGATTTAGCATATGCAATTGCTGAGGCTGTCTATGAAATAGATAAAGATTTAATTTTCTTTGGTATTTCAAATCAAAAGACCATTGAAGCAGCAAAAGAAATTGGACTTAAAACTGCCAATGAAGTATTTGCAGATAGAGAATATAATGATGATGGCACTTTAGTATCAAGAAGCATTAAAAATTCCGTAATAACAAATAAAGATAGATGTGTAGATAGGGTTATTAAAATGATAAAG
>JAWSUU010000189.1:0-4537 GCA_033549325.1 Bacillota bacterium
GATGAGTTAGATAAAGTAGATGTTATGCTTTTAACTTCTAGAAGGCTTCAAGAACCTTATTTACTTAAAGAGAAGTTCTTGTATTTGTCAACCGAAAAGTGTACCATATTTCAATCGAAAACTGGTCCAGTTGAAATAATTAGTTAGTGCTTTTTTCAAGCCATTCTTTAGTCTCTTTTATTCTGTAAGAGTTACCATTCATGTTAATAACGTATGATTTATGGGTTAATCTATCTATAAGAGCAGCAGTTAAAACTTCATCATTAAAAACCTCATTCCATCTATCAAAGGATAGATTTGTAGTAACTATGGTGGATTTTCTTTCTGCTCTTAAAGAAAGAAATTGAAAAAGCAGTTCACCTCCTTCTTTATCAAAGGAAATATATCCAAGCTCATCTGCTACTATTAAATCATACTTTTCGAATTTTCTTTCCATTGAAGTTAAAGTCTTTTGACTTCTTGATTCTTTAAGTAGATTAATTAATGAAGATATGGTGGTAAAGTATACCTTGTATCCCTTATTGCAGGCATCTATTCCTAGACCTATTGAAAGATGAGTCTTACCGTTATAGAAAGCTTTTCATAATGGAAATTATCGAAAGTATTATGTTATCGAAAGAAATGAAAGGATATTAATGATAAACCATAAAATATACTTTGATTTCTTTCGATAATACCTCAGAATAGAATTAAATAACTATTCAAGGAGGTAATTATGGAAAACAAGTTAACACTTACACAACTTTCTGCAAAAGTAGTTGCTGAACTACAACGTCTTAACTATGCATATAATACAATCTGTCAATTTAGAGCATCTTTCAATCGTTTTACTAAATTTGCAGAAGAAAACAACGAATTTTACTTTTCAGAAGAATTAGGCAAAAAATATCTTGCACAAAGATATGAATGCAGTGTCAATTACTACTTAGAATCATATCCGCAAAAGGCAAAACAAGCTATAAGAAGTATTAGAATGCTTGGTGATTATGAACTTCACGGTGTTATCTTAGGTAGAATCGTCAAGAAAAAAGGGTATGTAAAGCCACCACAATTTGAAGAAATGCTCATTGCTTATGAGAAAGAATGCAAAGATAATGAATATTCATCAAGAGGTATGAGAACCAGAACCCAGCGTCTTTTCTTTTTTATTGATTATTTAGACACAAGGAATGTTGAAAATCCAAATGATATAACTGCTGAAATTATATCAGATTATGTTAAAACCATTTATGTTCACCATGAGAAAAGCATTGCTTCTATTTTAACAACTCTTCGTGTATTTTTAAGATTTATATATCTTAATGGATATACAAAAGGTGATTTATCAATATTTGTTCCTAAGCAAAAGAAATACTATTATCCTGCTGTACCTTCAACATGGGAACCAGAGGAGGTTAAGAGAATGCTTGCCTCAATTGATCGTGGCAATCCTAAGGGAAAGCGAGATTATGCGATTTTACTTTTAGTGGCGAAACTCGGTATACGTGCTGGTGATATCAAGTCTATGAAATTAGCAGATTTAGATTGGAAAAGCATGAAAATTAATATTGTACAGGAAAAAACTGGTGTTAAAGTTACCTTTCCTATACTCAATGACATAGGATGGGCTTTAATTGATTATCTTAAAAATGCTAGACCAGTTGTATCTAATTCTGAATATGTTTTTGTTCGTTTGGTAGCACCATATGAAGCCTTTGGAAAAGATGCTAACCTTCATAACATCATAACTAAATACACCAGAAGAGCTAGCATAAGTATTCCTAAAGGAAAACGGTATGGTCTTCATTCTTTGAGACATTCACTAGCTAGCACACTTCTTGCTCAAGGCACCCCAATACCTATTATTACTGAAATTTTAGGTCACATGGATTCAAAATCTACTTCAGTATATTTACGTACGGACATGAAGGGTTTAAAAGAATGTGCACTAGATCCTGAAGGAGTTTTTGATTATGAATAATGATGGTGTCTTTAAAAGTTGTTTTAAAGATTTTATAGAAGGATTTATTAGTGAAAAACAAGCTGTAGGGTATTCATACACTAAGGGAATATCTCTTCTAAGACAATTTGATGTATTTGTTGATTCATTACAACAAAATACATCTATATTAACAAAAGACATTGTAATGAAGTGGACTCAGAAAAGACCGGATGAATCTAAATCTAATCAAATAGGTAGAATTTCTCTAATGCGTGGTTTAGCTGAATACATGAATAAAATGGGTAATGAAGCTTATGTCTATCCAAGGGGGATGGTTACAGTAGAGCGTTATTCCTATATACCATATATATTTACCGAAAAAGAAGTAGCAGCAATGTTTTCAGCTTGCGATGAATTTATCGTCTCTAAAGAATCCCCTAATAGACATCTTATGATTGCCTTAATACTACGGATGCTTTATGGTTGTGGTTTGAGAATATCGGAAGTAGTAAATCTTACTATAGCTGATGTAAATTTGAAAGAAGGAACTCTTTTTATTAAAGATACTAAATTTGGCAAAGAAAGGTTAATACCTATGTCAGACACTCTTAATCAAAGATGTTGTGATTACAGTCTACTGATTCATAGTGGAAAACCAAAAACATCATATTTTTTCCCTTCGCCACATGGAGGACACTATAGCAGCAATACGATTTATTGCCTTTTTCGTAAAATTCTTTGGAATGCAGATATATCACATACAGGAAAAGGTCCAAGGTTACATGATTTGCGGCACACTTTCGCTGTGCATTGTCTTAAAGGATGGGTATTAGCAAATAGAGATATCACAAATTGTCTTCCATACTTATCTGCTTATCTTGGACATGAAGATCTAAGAGGAAGTCAACATTATCTAAGACTCACAGCTGATGTATATCCAGATATAACTGAAAAAGTTGAAAAAAATTGTTCTTGGTTAATACCGGAGGTGAATTGGGATGAATCCTACTAATTTCGCTAAAATATTGATGCAGTATTTGTCAATGTATCTGCCTGGGGAAAGAAATCTAAGCCCAAATACCATAAGATCTTACAGAGATGTTATTAAACAGTTATTAAATTTTTTTGTTGACTCATATGGATTAAAACCTGAGAAAATTACCTTTCAAGATATTAGCGTTAATCGGATAAAAGAATTTCTCTTATGGTTAGAAAAAGAAAAAGGTGTAAGTGTTAATACAAGAAATCAAAGACTAGCAGCGATTCATAGTTTTTTTCGTTATGCTCAAAGTGAATGTCCTGAAATTCTATATGAAAGCCAAAAGATACTTGGGATACCTTTTAAAAAAAGAAACCATACAAATATATCTTATTTATCAATGCAATGTCTAAAATTACTTTTAGAACAACCAGATACTTTAACTAAAAAAGGACAACGAGATCTTGCTATTATTTCTACTTTGTATGATACAGGAGCAAGGGTCCAAGAATTAATAGACATAAAAATATGTAACATTAGACTCTGTAATCCGTCAACAATAACACTAAAAGGCAAGGGGAATAAAACAAGATGTATTCCATTGATGGATAAAACCAGGCAAATATTAAATTCATATATGGAAGAAAACCATTTGCTAGATAATGGGAGACAACAATCTTATTTATTTTACAATAGCAGATTTGAGTGCTTCACTAGGCCAGGGATTTCATATATCCTTAATAAATATTTTGAAAAAGCAAAGAAGAATAATCCTAAAATTATGTTCCCAGAATCTATTCATCCCCATATGTTGAGGCATACAAAAGCTATTCATTTACTTGAATCAGGCGTTAATTTGATATATATACGTGACCTATTAGGACACGTAAGTGTTACAACTACCGAGATTTATCTAAGAGCAGAGACTGAATTAAAAAGAGTTGCTTTAGAGGGTGTATATCCTGATATTGTTACTCAAGACATACCTTTATGGAAGGAAAATACTGAGTTGCTCTGCTGGCTAGACGAATTTTGTAGATAACTTATTATCGAAAGATTTTTATTACTGCCTCATTCTATTATCAAGCATGCATTAAAAATCTTTCGATAAACTAATACTTTCGATAATTGCCGGTGCCAGGGTTTCCTGCTAGTATTACATTTCTATTTTCTTCTATGAATTTTAATGTTTTTAGTTCTTTAAATTTTATCTTTGCATCCGGCGGTAAATAGTCTGTTTTTATCTCATCTAAATATTTCTTGTATGGAAATTTTGCATTTTTTATTCTGTTTTTCTTTCCGTTTTCTTTTCTAACATCATAGGCTTTTTCAAAGAGTTCTTTTAAAAATTCTTCATAGGATTTATCTAAGCTGTATGCTTCTTCTATGTTTGTTTTCAAATCTTTTACTATTCCCGGAATCTTAAGTTCTTTTACATAGTATTTTATTTCATCTAAAGAGTTGTTTGTTGTATTATTCAATTTTTATATCCTCCTACAGTTTCTAGTTTAAATAGTTGATTAAGAGTTGATATTTGATTTATTGATTGTTCTTTTATTATGTCTTCTTTTTCTTCTGTTGAATTTTTTACCGTAGGGGCTTTATTTACTAAGCTTTTGATGTTTTCTGTATTTACT
>JAWSUU010000190.1:0-4524 GCA_033549325.1 Bacillota bacterium
TAGGAAAAAGTGAGACAGCTCTAGAACTTGTTAAAAGAGGTCACAGGTTAGTCTCAGATGATGCTGTTATAATTAAATTAAAAGGAAATACTTTAGAATGTACTTCACCTGAAATTACAAGACACCTTTTAGAAATTAGAGGGGTTGGCATTTTAGATATCAATCATCTCTACGGTGTTGGTTCAATAAGATTAAGACAAAAGCTTAATGTGGTTATAAATTTAGAAGAGTGGGACCAGAATAAAGATTACGACAGATTAGGATTTGACGAAAAACATATACAAATTTTAGGGAAAAATATTAGAAAAATGGATGTGCCTGTTAGAACAGGTCGAAATATAGCTATGATAGTTGAAGTAGCCGCTATGAGCATTAGACAAAAAATTCTAGGGTACAACATAGAAGAAGAATATAATAAAAGATTTGAAAACTTTAATAAAAATAAAAAATCATAGATTGTATTTTTATGAAATCTAGTATTAATATCTATTTTCAATATTAAAAATAAAATATTAAAATATAAATAATTGAAGCATACAAAAGTATTACTTGCAAAAATACATAATTAAAATCAAATAATTGTATTAAAAACAATACAATTATAGAGGCTTATATCGCTTAATATTGTTAACAATAAGAGATATGTTAAAAAAAGAAATAAAAATATATAAAAGAGAAAAAATGAAGGAAATAAAGTTTTTGACTTCTTATTTCATAAAAAAGCAAGTCAAATAATAAACAAATTATTAAATAATAAAAAGGTTTTCTTTTACTATTGACTAAACTTAAAATGCAAGTTATACTTTTAATATAACAGTTTTGCACATTGTATACAATAATAGCCAAGGGGGTTACTAAAAATGGCAAAAAAAATGAAAACAATGGATGGTAATACGGCTGCAGCTTATGTTGCATACGCATTTACCGATGTAGCAGCAATTTATCCTATTACACCGTCATCACCGATGGCTGAACATATAGATGAATGGGCTGCCCACGGCCAAAAAAATATTTTTGGTCAAGAAGTAAAAGTATCAGAATTACAATCTGAAGGTGGAGCATCTGGAGCAGTACACGGATCACTAGCAGCTGGAGCTTTAACTTCAACTTTTACAGCATCTCAAGGATTGTTACTTATGCTGCCTAATATGTACAAAATTGCTGGTGAATTACTACCGGGAGTTTTCCACGTTAGTGCTAGAGCAGTAGCGGGACATGCATTATCAATATTTGGAGATCACTCAGATGTTATGGCAACTAGACAAACTGGATTTGCTCAGTTAGCAGCAGGAAGTGTACAGGAAGTTATGGATTTAGGAGGAGTCGCACATTTAACAGCAATTAAAACTAGAATTCCTTTTGTTCATTTCTTTGATGGTTTCAGAACATCTCATGAAATTCAAAAAATAGAGACAATAGACTATGAAGATTTTGCGAAATTAGTTGATTACGAAGCAGTTAAGGAATTCAGAAAAAGAGCATTAAATCCTGAGCATCCAGTTACAAGAGGAACTGCTCAAAACCCTGACATATATTTCCAAGCTAAAGAGTCAGCAAATAGTTTTTATACAGATGTACCTGATGTAGTTGCAGACTACATGGCAGAAATCAACAAGGTTACAGGCAGAGATTACAAACCTTTCAATTATTACGGAGCAGGAGATGCTGAATATGTTATAATTGCAATGGGTTCTGTAACTGAAACAGTTGAAGAAACTGTAGATTACTTAAACTCAAAGGGAGAAAAAGTAGGTCTTGTTAAAGTACACTTATATAGACCATTCTCTGAAAAATACTTCTTCAACGTATTACCAAAAACTGTAAAGAGAATAGCTGTACTAGATAGAACTAAGGAAATCGGTTCTTTAGGAGAACCTCTTTACTTAGATATTAAAGCGATGTTCTACGATAAAGAAAAAAGACCTTTAATCGTTGGGGGAAGATATGGACTTGGTTCTAAAGACACAACACCAACTCAAATTAAGGCTGTTTACGATAATCTTAAGACTAATGAACCTAAGAATGGATTCACAATAGGAATAGTAGATGATGTAACCTTCACTTCATTATTAGAAGGAGATACAATAGTTACATCACCAGAAAGCACTATTAAATGTAAATTCTGGGGATTAGGTTCTGATGGAACAGTTGGAGCTAACAAAAATGCCATTAAGATTATTGGTGACAACACAGATATGTATGCTCAAGGATACTTTTCTTACGACAGTAAGAAATCTGGAGGAATTACAGTTTCTCACTTAAGATTTGGAGAAGAGCCTATTAGATCAACATATCTAGTAAATCAAGCTGATTTTGTTTCATGTTCACAACAATCATATGTTGATAAATATGACTTATTAAAAGGTCTTAAAAAAGGTGGAACTTTCTTACTCAATACTATTTGGGATGAAAAAGAATTAGAAGAAAATTTACCTGAAGATCTTAAAAAATACATAGCTGAAAAAGACATAAACTTCTATACAATAAATGCAACAAAGATAGCAGAAGAGATTGGATTAGGTCACAGAACTAATATGGTAATGCAGTCTGCATTCTTTGACTTAGCAAAAGTAATACCAAAAGAAGAAGCTATTAAGTATTTGAATAAAGCAATCGAAGATACATACGGTAAAAAAGGTGATAAAATAGTAAATATGAATAAAGAAGCTGTAGATAAAGGAATATCAGAATTGGTTAAGATAGACGTTCCAGAATCATGGAAAAGTGCTGAAGATGAATGTGCAGATGTTGAAACTGGAAAAGAAAAACCGGAATTTATCAAAAATGTTCTTGAGCCTGTAAATAGACAAGAAGGGGATAATTTACCTGTAAGTACCTTTGTAGGTAGAGAAGACGGTACATTCCCACAGGGAACAGCAGCTTATGAAAAAAGAGGTATAGCAGTAAATGTACCTGAATGGCAAATTGATAACTGTATTCAATGTAATCAGTGCTCATTTGTTTGTCCTCATGCAGTTATTAGACCGTTTTTATTGGATGAAGACGAAAAGAAAAATGCACCGGAAACATTTGAAACTAAAAAAGCTATGGGTAAAGGGCTTGAAGGATTAGAATATAGAATTCAAATAAGTCCGTTAGATTGTACAGGATGTGGAAACTGTGCAGATGTTTGTCCAGCTAAAGAAAAGGCGCTAATCATGAAACCTATTGAAACTCAAGTTGAAGTGCAAGCACCTAACTGGGAATATGCTATGGACAACGTAAAAATAAAAGATACTTTAATGAACAAAGGTACTGTAAAAGGTAGCCAATTTGCACAGCCTCTATTAGAATTCTCAGGAGCCTGCGCAGGTTGTGGTGAGACACCATATGCTAAAGCTGTAACTCAATTATACGGAGATAGAATGATTATAGCTAATGCTACAGGTTGTTCTTCAATTTGGGGAGGGTCAGCTCCTTCAACACCTTACTGTCAAAATGCACAGGGTAAAGGACCTGCATGGGCAAATTCCTTATTTGAAGATAATGCAGAATACGGATACGGTATGGCATTAGCAGTAAATGTAATTAGAAATAGCATTGAAGATTCTATGAAATCTATGCTAAATAAAGATATAGATACTGGTATTAAAGAAGCATTTGAAGCATGGATTGAAGGAAAAGAAGATGCTGATGCATCAGAAAAAGCTACTGAAAAAATATTAGCAGTTCTTGAAGGTTTTGAACCATGTGAAGAATGCGAAAAAGATTATAAAAACATAATAGATAATAAAGATTACCTAATCAAAAAATCTGTTTGGATCTTTGGTGGAGACGGATGGGCCTATGATATAGGATATGGTGGATTAGACCATGTACTAGCATCTGGCGAAGATGTAAATGTAATGGTATTTGATACAGAAGTTTACTCAAACACAGGTGGTCAATCATCTAAAGCAACACCAACTGCTGCAGTAGCAAAATTTGCTGCTTCAGGTAAAAAAGTAAAGAAAAAAGATTTAGGGATGATTTCAGCAACATACGGATATATTTATGTAGCGCAGGTAGCAATAGGAGCAAATCAAAATCAATTTATGAAAGCTCTTAAAGAAGCAGAAAGCTATAAAGGACCTTCTATCATAATAGCTTATGCACCATGTATCAATCATGGAATTAAAGCAGGAATGGGTAAATCTATAGAACAGGAAAAGAAAGCGGTAGAAGCAGGTTACTGGCATCTATATAGATATAATCCACTTCTTAAAGAAGAAGGAAAGAATCCATTTATATTAGATTCTAAAGAACCTAAAGCTTCCTTTAGAGATTTCTTGTTAAGTGAGGTAAGATATACATCACTACAAAGAACATTCCCTGAAATAGCTGAGGATCTATTCCAAAAAGCTGAGAAAGATGCTAAAGAAAGATACGAAGGCTACAAAAGAATGGCAGAAATGAAATATTAACAAATAAAACTACAAAAAAGTCCAGTTTAAAACTGGACTTTTTTGGCTCTTTGTCAAATGTTGGGGTAACCCATAAAAAAGAGTAATGAATCTGGATTGGAGTGTAAAAACTCTTCAGTCC
>JAWSUU010000191.1:0-4489 GCA_033549325.1 Bacillota bacterium
GATTAAAAACCTCCCTTGAATTGGTGTTGGTAACTATATTTTACAGGTTTTTTTATCATTGCTCTACATTTTTTTGTAAAAAAATAAATGTTAGAGTTTTTACACCCCAACATTTATTATAGAACCAATAAATCCACCTGGGTTAACCTCCGGTGGATTTTTGCATTTATTCCAACTTCCATTTCTCTACTATATCATTAATCTCCAATCGATAAGCTCTGTAAAAGCCATGCTCTACTTTATAGGTTCTAATTAACTCTCCAATAGAGTACTCATATTCATATATCTCTCCCCACATATCTGGTATTCCCGCATCACTAGAAGGTCTAAGACTTCCGTGGTTGGCAAATAATCTGTCTTCTTCCATAAACACATCGTAATTGGAGGTTATAAAAGCGTGAGAGTTGGATATTCTTCTTTTTTCTTCAATAGTTTTATTTTCTTCATCTATTGCATAGTATACAACTGATGATATTTCTAAATCTTCCTTTATTTCGACAGTCATTGTTTTACTTCTTATAATTCTATTATCAAATATCATAAGATCTAAAGTATCAGGATTATTGTCTAAATCCTCTACTTCAAAGGCAGAATGCTGTTCGTAAAACCACTTGTTATCATTATTTAAAGAATTTAATAAGTACTTTTCATAATCTGTACCTTCCCATATTTCAGGATCTGATATCATCCAAATTATTTCTTCAGTATCCATATCAAGTTTAACTACAGAAGATATATCTCTAATAGAGAAAATAGCAGTGTTTTCTCCATAGTTATAATCCATAGAGTTCATATGAGCCCAATCGTAGTCGTCGTTGTATTCTTCATGTATTATTATATCGTTAAAATCTATTTCCCTTAGTATTTCACCGGTATCTCTATCTACTTCTACTACCGTATCTTCTACATGATTTCTGAGACTATTTGCGAGTATTAGTAGATTTCCATCTGGAGTTTTTTCAATTATTTCGTGATGAACTCCCTCAGGTATATCGTATATTTTATGTAGCCTTCCCATCAAGTCCATGTCGAAAATTCCAGTTGCATAATCTCTAAATTCAGTTTCTACCATATTATAGCCTGCCATTACCATATATCTACCGTTTTCCATAAAAAACATTCCATGTCCGTCGGTTAAGACATCTACAAACCATCTAATATTTCCTGAGGAATCAAAGGCAAATGGTTTTTTAAAGTTTCCTCCAGCGATGAAAGTCATGCCTTTTAAAATTTCTTCATCACTACCTTCAACTTCTATTGCATTTATTAATTCTTCCGGTAATGCTTCTGTTTCTATGGAAATTTCATTTTCTTCTATTAAATTATTATTCTTTAAAAGTTGTAGTTTTACTTTATTTTCTCTATCAGCATACAAACCTACTATTGGTACATAATGTTCTTTAGATGCTTCAGTTGTATATTCAATAGTATCTTCTTCTACATCTCCCGGAACAATAACTTTAACTTCCATATCCTCTTCCGTCTTAAATCCAACTAATGCTGTCAATGGTGAAGATTCGTATGGATCGATTATTAAATACGGATTATCAAAAGTATATTCTCCATACACAATCTCACTTCTTATTTCATCATTAACTTCTTCATTTTCTAATAAAATAGATTCCTGAATACTTACATTTTCATCTACCTTGGATGAACTGCATCCAGAAATCATTATTAATACAATTATGATTAGTGCTGTTAATTTTATCTTCATCATTTCTCCCTTTTATTTCTTTTTTCAAAATAATCTTTTATGAATTTTGCATCTTCTATTTCCAAATCCTTCTCTCCCGCCATAGATTCCAGATGATGTGTAAATTCATGCTTTAGTGTATGCATAAGTTTTTTTCTTATTTCTTCTTTGCTTAAATGTCCGTATACTCTTCTAAAAGAACCGTAGTAAATAGATATATATCTACCCATTACTCCCCCGTGATGGTATTGACCTAATATATAAAGGTTTGTAGCCTCTCTTTTTCTATTTTGTTTGGTTTCAGGGAGGAGTATTATACCGCCGTTTAATCTTTTATAAATCTGAGGAGGTAGCTCTTCTGCTATTTCATTAAGGATTTCTTCCATTTCTTTAATCGATATCATTTTACACCTACTTACATTAAAATAAAAATTCTTTCCAATTATCTACTTCTTTTTTTCCTTGGTTGTATCCAAGTTTATAACTGCGTTCTAATTTTTCATAATCTGTTTCCTTGTAATCTACCGGCATTATCTTAGGATAAACTAAATAAGCCTTACCTTCCTTTTCTAATGCTCTTAGTCTCTCCATGGTTTCATTATAAACTATGTGTCTTTTCTCCATAGCCTTTAAAAGATATGGATATTTTCTATACAAGATTTTCATAAATTTCATGTTTTTCTTAGGTTCTTTTCTGTAACCTTCTTCTCTTGTGAGGACAACAAAAAATTTATCATATCCGTCCTCAATAGCTATATCCAAGGGTATACCACCTGCTATACCTCCATCTACATAATATTCATCTTTAAAATATGTTGGCGGCATAAAAAAAGGCATTGATGATGAGCATCTAACTATCTTCATTAAATCTGAAATATTCTTTATATCATCTTTAGTGAAATATTTCTGTCTCCCAGTTTTTCTATTAAATGCACCTATTCTTAAATCTGCAGGATTTTTCTGGAAAGTCTCAAAATCAAAGGGTAAAAAAGCATCTTCTAAACAAGCTTCCTCGTATATATATTTTGCTCTAAAAAGACCCTCGCCTTTAATAAAAGATTTCCAACCTCCAAAGTTTGGATCTTTAACAAAATCCACAAAAGATTTTTTTGCCCTTTCCATATCTCTTGAAATATAATTAACTGTATGACTAGATCCAGCAGATATTCCCGCTACATAGTCAAAGTAAATTCCATTTTCTAGTAATGTATTCAAAATACCGGCGGTGTAGCTTGCCCTCATTCCACCGCCTTCAAATATTAAAGCTGCATTTTTAATGTTGTTTTTAAGATTCATTTTATGCTACCTCTATTCTGATAAACCTTTTAGTAACCAGGCTTACCTAATAATTGAAACATATTTTTTTTATATGCTTCTACTCCCGGCTGATTAAATGGATTAACTCCCAATAAGTATCCACTCATACCGCAGGCTTTCATAAAAAAGTAAAACATATATCCCAAATTGTACTCATCAATCTTAGGTACATTCATCATTATATTAGGTACTCCACCATCTATATGGGCTTTTACCGTGCCTTCCATGGCTTTTTTATTTACATAGTCTAAAGATTTTTCTGCTAAATAATTTAACCCGTCTAAATTGTCCTTGTCTTCTTTTATTATTATTTCTCCATCAGAATTGTTTACATTAATAACAGTTTCAAAAATATTTTTTCTGCCATCTTGTATGTACTGACCCATTGAGTGTAAATCTGTTGTAAAGTTTAAGGATGCTGGGAATATTCCTTTTCCATCTTTACCCTCAGATTCTCCAAATAACTGCTTATACCACTCTCCAAAGTAAAATAGTCTAGGTTCGTAATTCACTAGAATTTCTATAGTCTTATCTTTTTTGTAAAGTAAATTTCTTACTACCGCATATTTATAAGCATCATTATCTTCAAGATTACTGTTTGACAAATCATTATAAGCATCCAATGCTCCATACATTAATTTGTCAATATCTATGCCGGCAGCTGCAATAGGGAGGAGTCCTACAGGCGTCAGTACCGAATATCTTCCACCTACATCATCCGGAATCACAAAACTTTCGTAACCTTCTTTATCAGCTAAAGTTTTCAAGGCTCCCTGTCTTTTATCCGTAGTAGCATAAATTCTTTCTGAAGCTTTATCTCCATATTTATTTTCCATAAACTCTCTTAATACCCTAAAAGCTATTGCTGTTTCTGTTGTAGTCCCGGATTTTGATACTACATTTACAGATACATCCTGTCCTTTTATGTTTTCCATAAGATCATTAATATATTTAGTGCTTATATTATGACCTATAAAGTATATTTTCGGTCCTTGTCTTTTTTCTTCATTTAGCTCATTATAAAAGGTATGATTCAGCATTTCTAAAGCTGCTCTAGCACCTAAATATGACCCTCCTATACCTGCTACTATTAGTACATCTGAATCTCCACGAATTTTCTCTGCGGCTTTTTTAATTCTTTCAAACTCTTTTTTATCGTAGTTTTTAGGTAAATCTACCCACCCTACATACTCCGAACCTTCTCCAGTTCCTTCGTGCAGCATTTTGTGACAATTACTAACATCTTCCTGCATTTTGTAAATATCATTAGCATTTATAATGTTTAATACCTTTGAATGATTTATTGATAATCTTTTCAATTTTATCCCTCCAATATTTAAAATGTTTTTTATTTGAATTTGACTTTTAAAATTTACTTTTTATTATAATCATTTAACTTTATTATATATAAAAACCATTAACATAACAAATATATCTTTGAATATTTTTTTTACTTTAATTGCAATATAAAATGCA
>JAWSUU010000192.1:0-4488 GCA_033549325.1 Bacillota bacterium
CAAAAATGAGAAAAAAAATATTTAAAATCGATAAAGATATATGTTATACTATACCTAATTTAGCCTTAAATAGTATAACATATAAAAGGGAGGTATAATGGGAGACTTTACAAAAACAGAAATTGTTGTAGTGTCTGACTCTATTGGCGAAACGGCGGAGCTAGTAGCCCAGGCTGCAAAAATTCAGTTTAACGATTCTATTGAAAGAATGAAAAAATTTTCCTTTGTATTAGATAATGAACAAATCGATGAAGTTATTGAGTACTGCAAAGGAAAAAACTGTCTAATTGTTTACACAATGGTAATTAAAGAAATGAAAGATTACATAAATAAAAAGGCACAGGAAAACAATGTAAAAGTTGTTGATGTTCTGGGACCTTTAATTAAACCATTAAGTGAACTTACTGGTATCAAACCAAAAAGAGAAGCAGGACTTAATCGTCAACTTACATCTCACTACTTTGAAAGAGTAGAAGCGATAGAATTTGCCGTAAAATATGATGATGGAAAGGATCCTAGAGGTTTTAAAAAAGCTGATATAGTTTTAGTAGGCATTTCAAGAACTTCAAAAACTCCTTTAAGTATGTACTTTGCATACAAAAACTATAGAGTAGCTAACCTTCCTTTAGTACCTGAAGTAGAACCACCAAAAGAGCTATTTGAAATTAATAAGAAAAAAATTATTGGATTAACTAATGACCCTAGAAAGTTGAACGAAATAAGAAGAGAGAGATTAAAAGATATGGGTATTAACAACAACTCGAATTATGCCAATCTCAACAGGATAATTGAAGAACTTGATTATGCCGATAAAATATTTAGTAGATTGAGATGTCCAATAATAAATGTATCAAATATAGCAATAGAAGAAACAGCAAACATAATAATACAGATTCTTTCAAAAAATAATTAAGGAGGATTTCAATGGATAAAAAATGGGTATACTTATTTAAAGAAGGAGAAGCATCAAAAAAATCTTTACTAGGTGGAAAAGGAGCTAATTTAGCAGAAATGTCTAATATTGGATTGCCGGTACCTCCGGGATTCACTGTTACTACAGAAGCATGTACTGAATTTTATAATGTTGGTGAAAAATTATCCGAAGAAATGGTAGAAGAAATCAATGAAGGCATGAAGGATATTGAAAAACAAACAGGAAAAAAGTTTGGTGACTTAGATAGTCCTTTGTTAGTTTCAGTCAGATCCGGTGCAGCTATATCGATGCCTGGTATGATGGACACTATACTAAATTTAGGACTGAATGATGATTCTGTAAAAGGACTTAGTAAAAGCACGGGAAATGAAAGATTTGCTTACGATAGTTATAGAAGGTTTATTCAGATGTTCAGCGACGTAGTATTGGAGATACCAAAATATCTTTTTGAAAATGTTATGGATGATTTTAAGGAAAAAAACAACTATGAAATTGATACAGAACTTACTCCTCAGAATTTGAAAGAAATAGTTGATGAATTTAAGAACATATACAGAGAAGAAACAGGAAGAGATTTTCCCCAAGATCCAAAAGAACAACTTCTAATGGCTATAGAAGCTGTTTTCAAATCATGGGACAATCCAAGAGCGGTTTCCTATAGAAATATAAATGAACTTGACCATAAAATGGGAACAGCTGTAAATGTTCAATCAATGGTATTTGGAAATATGGGAGATACATCTGGAACAGGGGTGGCTTTTACAAGAAATCCGGCAACAGGAGAGAAGAAATTATTTGGTGAATTTTTAATAAATGCACAGGGAGAAGATGTGGTAGCCGGCATAAGAACACCTAAAGATATACAGGAATTAAAAGATATAATGCCGCAAGTATTCAAACAGTTTAAAGAAACCTGCGAAAAGTTAGAAAGTCACTACAAGGACATGCAGGATATAGAGTTTACAATAGAAAAAGGAAAACTGTACTTCCTACAAACAAGAACAGGTAAAAGAACGACTCAGGCAGCGCTAAAAGTAGTAGTAGAAATGGAAGAGGAAGGTGTAATAGATATTGAAGAAGCATTAATGAGAATTGAGCCAAAATCATTAGATCAACTGTTACATCCTACTTTTGATAGCGAAACGATGGAAAAAGCAAATCCTATAGCTAAGGGATTACCCGCTTCCCCCGGAGCAGCTTCAGGAAAAATTTACTTTACAGCAGTAAAAGCGGTGACTGCAGCTAAAAACGGAGAAGATGTAATATTAGTGAGAAAAGAAACATCTCCAGAAGATATTGAAGGAATGAATGCAGCTAAAGGAATTCTTACATCAAGAGGAGGAATGACATCCCATGCAGCAGTAGTAGCAAGAGGTATGGGAAAATGTTGTGTTGCAGGATGCGAATCAATAAAAGTAAATGAAGAATTAAAGATATTCTCTATTGACGGAATGGAATTTAAAGAAGGAGAAATCATTTCTTTAGATGGTACTACTGGTAAAGTTTATCAAGGTAAAATAAAAACAGTTGAGCCAAACCTGTCTGGGGATTTTTCAAAACTTATGGAATGGGCTGATGAAGTTAGAACATTAGGTATCAGGACAAATGCAGATACACCTAAGGATTCTAATACGGCTTTAAAATTTGGTGCTGAAGGAATAGGATTATGTAGAACAGAGCACATGTTTTTTGATGAAGAAAGAGTTCCTGCTGTTAGAAGAATGATATTAGCAGATAGTAAAGAAGAAAGAGAAAAAGCTCTAGAAATAATACTACCAATGCAAAAGGAAGATTTTATAGGTATTTATAAAGAAATGCAGGAAAAACCTGTAACAATTAGACTTCTGGACCCACCTCTACATGAATTTTTACCTAATGAAGAAGAAGACATTAAAAATTTGGCTCAAACTATGGAAGTGTCAGTAAGCAAGCTTAAAGAAATTATAAGTGATTTAGAAGAGTTTAATCCCATGTTAGGACACAGAGGATGTAGATTGGCAGTAACATATCCAGAAATAGCGGAGATGCAGACTAGAGCAATAATAGAAGCTGCTGTTGAGGTTTTACAAGAAGGAGTTAAAGTAAAACCTGAAATCATGATTCCTTTAGTGGGAATAGAAGAAGAAATGAATTATGTTAAGAAAGTTGTTAAAAATACTGCAGAAAAGGTTCTTGAAGAAATGGGAGTAGAATTAGAATACTTAATAGGTACGATGATTGAAATACCAAGAGCATCTTTGATAGCTGATGATATTGCAAAAGAAGCTGAATTTTTCTCTTTTGGTACTAATGATTTGACTCAAATGGGATTTGGATTTTCCAGAGATGATGCAGGAAAATTCATAGGAGAGTACTTAGATAAAGAAATTTTACCCAAAGATCCTTTCCAAAGTATAGATCAAAAAGGAATAGGGAAATTAGTTGAAATGGGTGTTGAGCTAGGTCGAAGAACTAGACCGGATTTAAAAATAGGAGTATGCGGAGAACACGGTGGTGACCCTGATTCAATTGATTTTTTCCATAGGACAGGATTAGATTATGTATCATGTTCACCATATAGAGTACCGATAGCTAGACTTTCCGCAGCCCAAGCAGCTATAAGAAATAGAAAATAAATAAAATTTTTTAAATATTTGAATAAATAATAAACAAGCTGGGTATATTCTTTGTAGAGATGAGGTTGATGATATGAATTATATTTGTGAAAGACAATTTCAAAGCGATTTGCAAACAGCCCAGCTTGTAATTAATGAAATATTATCAAATATAGATGAAAGATTAGATGAAAATCATATGTTTGATATTAGGTTAATACTTAATGAATTAATTTCAAACTGTGTGATTCACGGCAATCAAAAAGATAAAACAAAGCAGATTAATCTGTTTTTCTCTTTGAATAGAAATAAAATAAAAATAAAAGTTTCAGATGAAGGCAAGGGCTTTAATATAATTCATTGCAAAAGTGATGTTATGGATGAAAATGGAAGAGGTTTAATGCTTGTTAAAGCTTTATCGGATAAATTTTTAATTAAAAAAAATACCATTACTGTACTAAAAAGAATAAATTAGGAGTGATACAATGAAAAATGTATGGGATTATTTAATTGCATTTTATGGGACAGAAGATTTAGAAAAAACTCATAAATTTTATTCCGGTTTGTTAGAATTAGAATTATTTAAAGATCAAGGTAAATGTAAAATTTATCAAACGCCAAATGGTGGTAAAATAGGATTTTGTGAACACTTAGATAACTGTGGAGGAGAAAATGGACCTATAATAACTTTAGTTGCAAAAGATGTTGACAAAATATATGCACATATTGCAAGATCGGGATATAAAATACCTCCTTTTCCAGAAGAAAATGAAGAATTTGGAATATATCACTTTTTTGTAGAAGACCCTAGCGGATACAAAGTTGAAATACAAAAATTTATAGAAGATGAAGATATTTAAGACTAGTAGAATTAATCCAGCTTATAAGCTGGATTTTTTGTGCGACAGGCAGTCGCACCAGTTCTGACTTTGGTCAGGACTATCTTGCGTAATAGGAACA
>JAWSUU010000193.1:0-4481 GCA_033549325.1 Bacillota bacterium
ACCGTCCTTTTGAGGCAAGTTGATATCCAAAAGTATCAGATGAATGTCATTTCCAATTTTTTCTGCATCAAAATTAGAGAAATCCTCATAGATTTCTACTTCATAGCTGTATTTTTCCAAAAACCTTTTCAGTTCGTTTCTTATTTTTATATCATCTTCTATTATTAATATTTTATACATGTAGTCTCCAGTTTAATATAAACGAAATATTTTTATATTTTATATACTTATAAAGAAATACACTATCATAGCTATCTCACCTAAAAGCTTAAATATAGTACCTCCTATATTTCCTATTACAGTACCAAATCCTGAGCTGAAAGCCTGATCCATGTCTTTTCCCTGGAGTAATTCTGCTATCATAGCTCCGGCAAAGGGTCCTATAAGCAAACCAAAAGGTCCTAATGTAAATAGTCCAACAAAGGTTCCTATAAAAGCTCCAATTGCTGCCTTTTTACTTCCTTTGTATTTTTTAGTACCTATGGATGCTGCTACAAAGTCTACTCCTAAAATAACTATTGTTGCTAAACCCTGGATTATGTAAAACTTTGGTCCTAAATTTTCTATGCCTGTCATAAGACCGTATACTATCATGCCACCGTATACTAAAACTACTCCCGGGAGTACTGGAAGTACTGTCCCGGCAAATCCTACGACAAACATTATTATTGCTATAATCATAGCGAATGTGTTCATATTTTATTCCCCTCAAATTGTATAAGTATTTTGATCTATTATATTTCTTCTGATTTATCCACCATGAAATCAATTACTTTTTTATCCACTTTGTTTCCTTCTAATCTTCTTTCTTCAAAGTTTTCTACACTGGTGAAATTAAAATATGCTTTTTGTGTAGCTTCATCGAAGTTTCCGTCAACTTCTCCGTTGTAGTATCCAAGTTTTTTAAGGTTTTTCTGTATTGTTTTTGCTAGTTCTTTATCTACTACTAATATATCTTTTTCTTCAGGCTTGTCGAAGTACAATCTTTGTAGATATAGTAGTTCTTTAAGTTTTTCTATAGGTTCTGGATCATCATCAACTCTCAGATCTATCATTCTATCGTTGTAACCGCCGTAACTGCCTTTTTCTTTCACTACCAGCAGTGCAGCCGACTGTCGTCCTCTTTTATCTCCTCCGGCATTTTGAGCCATATCTAAGGCTTCTAATAGTCTGTCTGCCAGCTTGCCTTTTGACTTTTCAAAGGTTTCTGCCATAGCTTTAACTGTATCTTCTCCTACCAGAATATTTCCCTGACATGTGAAGTTTTCCTTTGAAATATGACCAGCCCAGTCAAAACACTCCGGTCCTGTGTAGGCTGCTGAATTTCCATTTGCATCAACTATCCCTACCTGTCTTCCTTTGTTTTCATTATCTAATGCTAAAAGCGAATTTAAAACTTCCTTGGCTGTTTTTCCTCTTTTAAGTAGTTCCAACCCAAGTTCTCCGTAGTGAAGATTCGCCATGGCTTGGGTAGCTATGGCACCTACATTTGCTTTCGCCCAGGGTACTACTGCTCCTACTGCTAGAAATTTAGATTGCACTGCTACTCCTAATTCTCCTGTCTCAGAATCTCTTGCTACTATTGAGAATGTGGATATTGGTTTGTTGGTTTTTTTTGCCATTTGTTTTCCTCCAGGATTATTCTTTTTGGTATTATGTTTTATTAATTAAAAATTATATTGTTCTTTTATAAAGTCGTAAAGCTTTGCTTTTTTCAACTTATCAACAGGTGCTAAGAAGGTAACTGTAACTGTACCTGGAGCTCTTCCTATTTCAATAGAACCGTTTATAGTAGATCTATTTTTAACCTCAGGAATACTCATATCTAAAACATCAGCTGCTCTGCTAAGTCCGTTATCTATTGCTTCATTTAAGTTGCCACCGGTTCCTATAAAACTTATTGGAGCGGTTTTTTCCAGTTCATTTACTCCCCAATTTTCTGCTATGCCTTTAGCCGCCTTCATTTCTTCTGAAGTTATTGGCTTAGCAAGGAAAGGTAAGTCTTCTTCTAAAGGTATCAAAATAGGGCCGTCTATATTCATTTCTTTAATTACCTTTACTTTTAATTCTACTATTGCAGATACATCGCAGGTATGTCCGGCAATTTCTCCATCTCCCTGCATTGCATGTACGTCCCCTACATATACACCGCCACCTTTTGTTTTCACAGGACAAATCAGTACTGCCCCTTCTCTAACTCTATTGATATCCATATGTCCGTCGGTTTTATGTTTTTTAAGGTCTTCTTCATTTAAAGAATAGTCATGGGGTGCGCCGTTTAAAAAGGCTCCGAAATCTCCTGCATTATGAGAATCCGGTATGGCTATCGACGGAGTTGTACCAAGCTGTCCAATAAAAGGTCGTAATCTTGCTACCGCTCCTTTTAAATCACTAGGAGCAAAGGTTACGATAGGATTTTGTATTGAATTGTCAGGAATTGCCATATTTATTTTGGCATTTTCTGACGCCTTATCAGCTGATTTTTCATCTAAGGTAATACCCATATTTTTAGATTCATTAAAGCTTATTGTGTAACCGTTGGTGAATTGGAAAGGAGATATTTCAGCACCGCATTCAGCACATCTTACAGATTTTGGTCCTGTACCTTCCAGTTTGGTTTTTGGATTCATAGTATCACATTCAGGACATTTTGCAGCTACAAAAGGATCTCCTACAAAGTTGTCTTCTACAACTTTTTCATTCCCTGAGGCTGTTACCATTGATGTTACGTTTACCTTTTTTATGAAAATCGCTAGTGCATCCCCTACTTCAGCACCTTCTACAAATACGGGTTTTGTAACTTCATGACCACCTTTTATCTCCGGGGTAATCATAGGTCCCCAACAACCTGGGGATGTATTTGCTACAATATGTCCGCCATCTTTTAATGGTCCTAACATTTTTTCTTCTGGGTCTAATACTCCATTGGTAAGTTCATTAACAAATAATGTTTCTTTTGACATGAATTCCACCTCCATAATTATATAACAATGCTACACTTCTTTTAATATTATTTAAGTAAATTATATCATAAAAATTCCTATCTTAAAATTATGCAGTAAAATAGGAGTTTTTTTATATCAATATTCTTATGTTTCAGAGTTTAAATTAGTTGTTGAAATTTTTATCTAAAAATTCCAATATTTTTCTCCAGTATTTCTTATCTTTTTCCGGTTCCAATGCGTATTTCTCTTCTACTATGAAGTGTTTATCTCCTTCTACAATCAATGTGTCTATATAGTTAGGCGCATTATTTTTTATTCTCAAGAAATTGTCATAAGGTATTTCAGAATCCTCCAGAGAGTGCATTAATAAGGCCGGTCTGCCATTCAGTTTTTTTATTTCTTGTTTTGGGGAAGCATTGAAGCTCTTAAAACCAAATTTAAAGGTAGTATACATTTTTACAAAAGGCTTTTGAATATCTGCCAATATTTTCGGGAGTCCCATATCAACCATATAGTAGTGAAAAACATCTTCAAAGGATGAATAAGCAGAAAGACTTATCAGTCCATCTATTTCAGGAATTTCACCTATTGAGTTAATAGCCGTTGCTCCACCCATAGAAAGTCCAAAGACAACTATTGGTACATCATTATATTTTGGATTATTCTTGATGTACTCTACAACTGCTTTTGTATCTAAATATTCTTTGAAACCTAATGATACTGTGTCTCCACCGCTTTCTCCATGGGCCCTCATTTCCATAAGAAATGATGAATAGCCTTCTTTTTGTAATTCTTCTGCATGGCCGAAGAAATATGTTACCGATGGGTTTTGTATCCCTGAAATAAAAATAACTGCTGCTTTTGGATTTTCTTCATATACTTCATAGGTCATTATTTTTATATTATCTTCTGTTTTTAAAAACAACTTTTCAGCTTCAATATTGAATTCTTCCGGTTCCCATGTTTTATTGAAAGATATGTGATTATTTGTCATATCGGATGTTACTAAATGAGGTATTATAAATAATGATGAGATTATTATAATTATGAGAGTAATAATTATTATTGATTTTTTCTTCATTTTTTTCAAGATAGACTCCTATTAAGTGTATTCACCCCTAAATTTCAAACCAATTTAAGTAACTGTTTTTTTAAGAAGGTTGCTGAGAAATTAAGAAGTATCTTTTACATTTTAGCATTTGGCTAACTGCCTTTCAATAGAAACAAAGCTTATAAGGAACAAATTTTTATTATTCACGTCTTATTAAATAGAAAGGAAGTGTTAATATGAAAAAATATTTATTTGTAATTATAGCAGTTTTTTTACTTTTAACTGCATGCGCTCAAGACAATATAAAACCACCAGATTTAAATGTTAGTTCTGAAGATGATACTATTACAGCTGTAACGGGCACCTACGGCTGGACTGAAAATTCTGAAAGTGTTCAAGCTGACTCGGATACTCCTCCAAATATCGTAAGTTTTCAAGAAAATGATCTTGTAGTTAGTAAAGGAGAAGTGCTAAATTTGGTTTTC
>JAWSUU010000194.1:0-4469 GCA_033549325.1 Bacillota bacterium
CTACTGCTCCACCAATGACAACAGTACCTACAAGATATTTAAGAATTGATTGTCTTTGAACATGTTTTTCATAATCATCTATTTTTTCCTCAAAATTATAATCTACTTCTTCTGTTTCATCTTTTTGTATGATTTCCGTAGTATTATCTTCTGTTTCTGTTAGGATTTCGTCTAGCTTTTTATATTCGTATATATATATTGTTTCAAGTTTTTGTGTAGAATATAAATGGAATCGTAATTCTAATATATCTCCTTCTTTACCCTCTGGAGCGGTAGCGAATATATCTTCATTAAAAGTGGAATAATTGTTTTTAATATCGGTTTTAAAGGTGCTTTTTTTATCAATATTTGTGAAATAACTCCATCCTGAACTATTTTTACCTATTTGTCCCCTTGCACTAGCACTCGGATTATAATAAGAAAGACTGTTGTCTCCCGAAGACAGGGAAAGATTGATAGAAATTTCATTGCCAGGTTTTATTTGTTCAGGAGGTTTGCTAAATGAAGCATCAAAAGTAATTGATTCACCGTTAACCTTATCCGGATCAGAATATGAGTCCGATTGACCTATATACGTCCACTTGATACTAAAATTACTAGGTCCATAACTTCCTTCTATATTGTAATTATCCTTATATCCTTCATTATAATCTTCAAAGGCTTTCTTGTTATCAATATCTATTATCTCTACTAATACCCAGCCGTAATCTTTACTTTCAGTTGCATTAACATTGATTGATGTCATTATTAAAACAGTAATTATTAATATTCCCTCCGTAAAGTCCAGAAATAATCAAAATACTATTGATTACTTTATTTTTTTTACCTTGATTATTTTGAGTATAATTTGTGATACCTTTATCGTCAACAATAAATCCAGGAGCATATTTTCCTCTGTAAATAAGCATGATCATAATATATGTCATTATAAATAAAATGAATATGAGAAAAAGAGCATATTTTGCAGCTGTACCCATAATATCTCCCCCGGATAATATTGTGATAGCTATAATGAGTACTCCAAAAGGGATTCCTATTGCAACCATTAATCCTTTCAGAATAAATCTGTTATTAAAAATTTTAACATATGCTTCCCACTGTATTTTTTTCATTTGCACCTCACTTTAACAAAGGACATTTGCACCTTTAACAATACTCATCTTCTATGTCATTTAGGTAAGCACAGGCATTGCAGAAAATAATTTTATCTTTTGACTTATCATACTTCTCTAAGGTATTTAACTCGGCATGATGTCTTACTTTATCTCCTGTTTGGTAGTAGTTGTATTTAAGCAACATGTCAATGACAAATTTTGGCATGATTCGTGACAAATAAATATATAAGAAAAAGGTGAAGTTTGTTATGGACAGATATACGAATATTAATATTATATCATTTCGAAAGTCCTGAGCATTTGTTGCCTTAATTGCCTTAAAGATACAATTAGTATAAACTATAAATTATAAACTCTATTATCGACTAATTTTAGGAGGTTCTTCAATGTTTAAAGTTCGAAAGGAAAAATTAAAATATACTCCTCAGCCAGATTCTTCTTATGAATATACTAAAAAAATGGATAGAATATATACCCGCTATGCAAAATTATATGATTTATTCATTAAAGTATTTCCACTTTGGAAAAAATGGCTGAGTTCAGTACTTCCTTATGTAACTGGAGAAAATATTCTTGAAGTTTCATTTGGACCTGCTTGGCTTATGACTCAATATCCAAAAAATATGGAACTTTACGGTATAGATTATAATTCTAAAATGGTATCTCGTGCAAAAGCAAAATTAGATAAATTTGGTATAGACGCTAAAATTATTGAAGGTAATGTTGAAAATATGACATATCCTGATTCTTTCTTTGATACAATTGTTAATACCATGGCATTTTCCAGTTATCCTGATGGCAAAAAAGCAATAGAGGAAATGCTTAGAGTACTAAAGCCAAAAGGTGTATTGCTTTTACTCGACTATGATTTTCCTCCTAACAGAAATATTCTCGGTTTCTTGCTTGTAAAGCTTATTGAAGCAAGTGGTAATATTATAAAAGATATAGATAAAATTATAGACGAAACGGGTTCTACTTATGAACGTAAAATAGTTGGTGGATTTGGGAGTGTACAGTTATTTATAATTCGTAAGTGATATAATAAAACACATGTCATTTAAAATATACCTTTAATGATTAGATAAATTAAATTAAATAAAGGAGGACTTATAATATGCTTTTCCATAGAAACTTTTTTATACTATTATTTCTGATAATCGGAACAATAATACTAGAAATTTTTTTATCTTTTCACAATATTGCTCTTATTTGAAGTTTCTTTACCTCAACAATCAACGGCAGACTGAAAATAACCTCTACTAGTACCATAAATCCTGCAACTACGTAGGGTGGATTATTAATACCAATAATTAAAACAGTACCTGGTATAATAACTGACATAACTATATAGCTTTTCGATTGATATAGCCAGCTATAAGGTAGCAAATGTGCACCAAAAATCATTGCTAATATCATTACCATCTTTTCTGGTACTGTAGGATAAACCCACATTGCAATGAGCAAATATAACATTTGGTTAAAGGAAAAATAAAGTCCCAATTTAGTTAGCGGATTACCTTTGTTAGTGAAGTCCACTTTTATCATTCTTGAAATAATAAATGCCAAGGGCAAGAGTGGCGCAGTAGCACAGAATGTAAGTAGGTTTTTAGTTAGTATTTGTAGTGATGTAAAATGAATACCTGTAACAATTAACCATATAATAATGGAAGCAAGAATAAAGTGAAGTCCCTTTTTTTGCTTGATAGAGGAATCTAAACGCATTTCTTCTAAATTCATATTTTTTCTCCTTTTTTATTCTTAGCCAAAAATTGGTTCGTAAGTTCTACAATCTCATGAACCTTGCTTTGATACATAAAATGTGTTGCATCCAATACTTCATAAGATACATTTTTACCCAATCTATCTAGATGGTCATTTTGATATTTCATTCCATCATTCTTATCTTTTTTTGCTATTTTATCAATTGATTGTTTTGAGATGATTTTTAGCACGGGTATATCTTCTGGGAAAGGAAGGGTATTTACTTCTTTCACATTATCCATTAGTCGTAACGATTGGTCGATCATAGTATTATTGATAGTATAGCTAATAAATTTCTTGTAATCCTCTCTCTCTTTTTTAGTATACCCATTTTCAATAAGTTTTGTTTCAGGGGCTAATTTCGAAGTTAGTCGTATAAAACCTGTGGCTTTCTGGAATTTTGCTATTGAAAAAATGTATTTTAAATAACCTGGTGTTTTTTCAATTCTAGCTGTTGATGTTGTATCTAACATAATGATGGATGATATTTCTTCAGGATATTTTGCAGCATAGTATTCAGAATATACACCTGAAGCAGAGTGGGGCATGAGTATGTAAGGTGGCTTAAATCCTGCTTTTTCAAGAACCGTTCTAATTTCCATAGTATAATTTTCATTTGTTCTGGGAGTCTCCACTTCTTCACTAAAGCCAACGCCAAAGTATTCAACAGCAACTACCGTATATTTATCCCTTAATTTACGCATTAGTGGGCCAAAATCTGCCGATGGTAATGGGACACCATATCCTGGTAAAAGCACAATTGTCTCTTCTCCATTTCCCATAGAATATACATGCATTCTACTTCCATCTACATCTATCATTTGCCCATATGGTTGAATTGATTGTAATTCATCCTTAAAATAGATGTTATTGATTATCAATCCAATAATGTTAAAACTTAGGATAACACCTAATATGATTCCTGCTATTAACATAATCTTTTTTCCCCTTTTACTTTTTTTTATTTTTCTTCCTTACATGGTGATGATATAAAGGATAAACTTCTTTGCTTTCTTTCTTCATTAATTTGGATAATTCTATTTATGCATAATTTCTTAGATATACCTGTTAATTTAGTGCTTTAAATTTAAAGTCATTATCCATAAATTCATCCGTCAGATCTTTGTATTCTTCTGTCATGGTTTCATTATCAGGAGGATACTGTACATCCGTTGCAGTAGAATAACAGATGTAATTATCTCTAGTTTCACCAATTACAACCAAAGGTACAGGAGACTCATCATTTATATATTTATCCAGGTCTTGTCTGCTTGGATACTCTGATTTTGGAATTGGATTAATAAATAGTATAATTCCTTCAAATCCGCTATCTGACTCCGAGATCATTTTTGAAGCAAAATATACAGTATTATCTTTTTTTTCAATAACCATTCGCTCCATTAAATTCTTAGATAAAGTTATAGAATAGCCTGAAGAATCATTAGTATATTCCACTTCTTTTTCAGAATTATTTTCTGCTGCCTCTGTTTCATTTATATCATTTATCTTACTACATCCAACCAAAAGTTGACTACTCATTAAAATTGCTATCATAAATAAACCTACCGATATATTTTTATGTCTAGCCTTTTG
>JAWSUU010000195.1:0-4460 GCA_033549325.1 Bacillota bacterium
CCTTAAAGGCATCGTGGGCATATTCTTTATATGCTGTTACAAATACTATCAACGGCTTTTTCTTAAAATTACATAGTATATTAGCTAGTGACATACCATCTAAATTTGGCATGTTAATATCTAAAAACAAGACATCTACATCACTTGAATTTTTAAAAAAATTAAGAGCTTCTATTGAATCTTCAAATTCATCTAAAACTTCTATACCACTATGATTTTCTATAAAAAACCTAAGTTCTTGTCTTGAAGGCTTTTCATCATCAATTATTAAACAATTCATATTTTTCACCTGCTTCTAAAAATGATAGATTTTTATCTTGATTTATTGTAAATGATATTCTAGTGCCAGAGGATAATCTTTCTATATTTAGTCCTTCGTCGTATATATTTAAAAGTCTTCTATGAACGTTTATTAAACCAATATGTTTTTCTTTCATTTTGTTCTCTTTTATCTTTTCAATTATATCATCGGGTATACCTATCCCATCATCTTCAACAATTACCTGTGTATTTTTTCTATCAATATCTCTTATTGCAATTTTAATATTTATTTCTCTTCTTTTTTTCGAACCTGTCCCGTGCTTGATAGAATTTTCTATTAATGGTTGAATTATAAGCATGGGCATTAGTATGTCTTCTTTACCGTTTATAGTGTATTCTATATTGATTTTACTTCCAAATCTTGCTTGTTCTAAATTAAAATAAGATTTAACATGTTCTATTTCTTCTTTTAAAGTAATTAGATTGAAAGAGCTTTCCAAGTTGTATCTAAAAAAGTCGCTTAAGCTTATAATTAAATCTCTGGCTTTATCTGAGTCCGTCCTAACAAAAGAGACTATGGTGTTAAGAGCATTAAATAGAAAGTGAGGATTTATTTGAGATTGTAGGGCTCTAATTTCAGACCTTGAAGCAGTTTTTTTAAGTTGTTCAATTCTTACAAGCTCCAACTGTGTTGATATTAGTTTAGACAGCCTATTAAGAAGAACCGTCTCTTTATAAGTTAGTTTCTCACTTTTTTTATAACCTAATATCAAAAGACCTATGGTGCTGTCTTTTTCCATTAAAGGTGCCGATACTAACGTTTTAAATGAAGTATTGTTTAAATCATCCAAATAATATATTTCGTCATTGTTTATATTATCAAATTTTTCTTTAATTATTTTTTCAAGATTTTCTTCTTCTTCCTTATTAAAATTCCCTGTGGTAGATACAACATTATGCTTGTCCGTTAATATTACCTCATCGGATTTAACATACTGTTTTATAATTTTACATATTTCTTCAAAGGATTTTTCATTAGGGTTGAGAAAATATGGAAGTGTTCTATCAGCAATTCCTAAAGCCAACTCTGCCTGCTTTGCTGCATTAATTTCTCTTTCTTCATATATGTTTTGGGTTATTTTTAAAATGGCAACAATACCTACTGTGTTAATTATCTGCATAGGAAAAATTATAGTTTTAACTATGTCTAAAGCTAAATCAAAGGGTTTCGTCATTATTAGCACTAGGAGCATGTTAAAAGAAACTATAAGAATACCAGCCATACATCCGTATTTCCATCTGTTTTCCGGCTCGGAAATTTTATATAGATATCCTGATACTATACCACCTATAATAGTTGCAATACCACATGGTATAGAAGTTACTCCTGTTGGATCTATGATTATTCTGTGTAATCCAGCTATAAGTCCTGAAAAAATCCCAACATGAAATCCTCCCAGTAAACCTCCAATAATAACCGCTGCTTCTCTTGTATTCGCCAGTGCTCCTTTGTAATCTACAGCAGTATAGGTAGAAATTATTCCAAGCCCACCAAAAATTAAGGATAGTATTATTTTTTCTCTTAGTTGAATTTTTTGTTTTAAAAGCACTTGTTTGAATATCTTTTGATTTGATAAGAGTATAATAATAATAAGTACTATACCAAAATCACCAGACAATTCCGTTAGGAGCCTTGCTACATTATCAATGTTCATCTATCAACGTCGCCTTTCCTCCAACTTTTATGATGTATTTATTCATTAAGTGTATAGCTTTTGTAGAAATCATACTTGTTTCACCCATAGCTTCTCCCTGGATGATATCAGCTTCATCAGTTATTCCTTCTTTAGATAAAAGGTAAATCAATGCTCCGTTTGACGTGCCTGTAGCACACTCTTCATTTATGCCAACTTGAGGTGCAAAGTTTCTCGTATATATGGTTCCGTCTTCTATTGTATATAGATGGTATCCAACAGATTGATTTAATAAGGACATATGGATAATTTTATCAAAATCCGGCTTTATATTGTTTAATATTTCTCTTGATTTAATTGGAATAAGTATATCCTTTAGTCCTGTTGATATTATACGAGGGTTTATTTTATAATCCCTTAATCTTATGTATTCTTCTGGAATATTTAAGGATTCGCCAATACCTTTGAAATCTAATACCTCTCCGTATTCTTCCGGTTGGCTCTGCTGCATACACACCGAGTCAACTTCTTTATTTATATAACTTACTTCTACATTAAGGTTACCGGCTTTTGTTGTTTGCAGCCCCGTCCATTTTCCTTCAAAAGGTTGTATTAATTTTTTAATGCCTAAATAATAAAATGATGCTATTGTAGCATGACCGCATAAATCGACTTCGCATTTAGGGGTGAAAAATCTAAGAGAAAACTTATCACCGTTGATTTTTTTTACAAAAGCAGTTTCAGAGAATCCTACTTCGGTAGCTTTTTTTTGCATCTGTTCATCAGTTAATCTATCTTCTACTACTACAACTCCCGCAGAGTTGCCACCTTTACCTTCATAGGTAAATGCTTTAAGATGTACATGTTTCATAGAATACTCTCCTTTGTTTGTATTTCCATACAACATAATTATATCATAGATAAATTTACTTGTAATGGATAATTATTTTAAAAAATTTTGAAATATTTAAATAAATTTTCTATTTTAATTTATGAAGTTGAAATATTTGGGTATATAAGAAATATAGTATTTCACGGCCTTATAGGAGTTATAAACGGGAAATAAAAATAAAATAAAAAAGTTGAAAAAAATACTTGACTACTATACCCCCGTAGGGTATAATGTAAGCAAGTTAAGAAATTCAAGGAGGTAACAAATGAGCAACGTAGTAATATATACAAGTAGTACTTGCCCATACTGCACAATGACAAAAGAATATTTAGACAAAAAAGGTGTAACTTACGAAGAGAAGAATATTACAAGTGATATGACAGCTAGAGAAGAATTAATGAACATGGGACATATGGGTGTTCCGGTAACAGTAATTGACGGCACAGAAATAGTTGGTTTTGATACTGACAAAATAGATTCGCTAATATAAGCTATTTACTATATTAACAGTATAGAAAATATAAATAACCCTAAGATTCATGATTAACCTCTTAATATTAAAATTTTAATTAACCCCTAAAATTTTAAATAACTCCTATTATCCCGGTCTGGTGGCCGGGATTTTTTTATTTCTCTATAAATGCTACAAGTGCTTGAACCTGCTTTTTGAATGTCTTTTCTAAAAAACCCATAGTTCTACCAATAAGTAGAGCGGCTAGTACTGTACCTTCCCTTACTCCGTCTAATTCACCTAAAAATGCAAAGGAAAGGACTGTGGACAGCACTACTAATAAAGTATCCATAATGTATTTGATCTTATAAAACTCTTTATCAATTATTTTTTGAAGAGCAATGACAAATCCTTCTGCAGGCATAGGCATTATATCAGCTCTCAAATATAAAACTAATCCTAGGGCAAGGGATACGATGCTAAGTATAAGCAGCGCAAGTTGAAGAAAGTAATTATCAGGTGGTTGAAAGGAAAGTATAAACTTTGTGAAAGTTACAAAATATCCAAATAAGGTTAGAAATCCTACCTGTATTACATAAAAGGGTTTGAAGTTCTTCCTCAGTATTAAAAACTGTCCTAGTACAAATATGGAGAAATATACTATTATTAAATGGCCTTGATCTATTCCAGTAATTACACTCACTACGTAGGGTACTGAATTCAAAGGGGAAATCCCCAGTTGAGATTTTATTGATAGAGTTACTCCTGTTGCCATAAAAAATAACCCTATTATATAAATAAATACTTTTTTTGCTATTTTCATTTTTTCTCCTTTTTTTGATAGTAGTACTATTATATATGTATAGTTTTTACTTTTCAATAGTAAAGCTATAGTTAAACGATAGATTAGCGATAGTAGTACGATAGTTCAGCAATAGTTTAGCGAATTACCTCCAATGTAGTCTCAATTAATATATCTTAGCTATGTCTTTAAAGACTAAGATTCTTCCCTACAGTCTGAATGACATAGATTTTAATATGCTGATATAGATATTAAGCCGATTGCAAAAGGAAGAAGACTTCTCCTTTCACTCGAAGTGACAAAAGTAGCATCAGTATGCCAAATAATGACACAAAAAACCGACCCTTGCGAGCCGGTCCT
>JAWSUU010000196.1:0-4390 GCA_033549325.1 Bacillota bacterium
TCGTTATCGCTGTTCCTATTACGCAAGATAGTCCTGACCAAAGTCAGAACTGGTGCGACTGCCTGTCGCACAAAAACAACTCCCTCTCGGGAGTTATAATTATTCAGTAGTATATTACTGTATTTTTAATTCAGCACTGTTTTCCCATAAGCCGTGAATATTGCAGTATGATGTAACAAATACTGTTCCGGATTTTTCAGCTTTGAAATTAAGAGATCCTTTTGGATCTGTAAATACATCGCTTTCTCCATGTGCTGAGAAATTAAATGTTCCTAATTCGATAGGAAACTTATGACCTTCAGGTTGGAAATATACTTTTATCCATGCAATATGATGTGCCAATTCATTTGGATGCTTTATTTCCTCACCTACAATTACTTTAACATTTACCTCTTCGCCAGCTTTTACTGTTTCTGGCATGTGAATAACCGGTACGTGTTTCTCGTTTTTCCAATCTGCACTTTGATACAATTCTCCAATTTTCTTCATTAATAAAACCTCCATTTATATTATTAATCACTCACTTTAATATATACCCGGGAGATTTTAAAGTATTCTATATTTTTATTAATTTCCTTTAACGGGATTAATATATGAACAAGGTAGTCCTACCAGACATTTACCGCATATATCCGTTAGTCCCATATTTTTATGATATTCGTCGTTTTCCATGCATATGCCGTAGCATTTTCTCCTGGTGTATCCATCAAAGGTTAATGCTCCGAATTGGCATTTACCTACACATACTCCGCAGGTGCCGTTGTGTTTATAGAGGCAGTTTTCTCTTTCTATTTTGTCATCTGCTTTAATCTTAAGATCCGTAACTAAGGTTCCTATTCTACCGCAGCAGCCGGCATCTGTGATTAGCATATTGTTTATGCCAAAGGTTCCCATTCCTGCTATATATGCTACATGTCTGTGGGACCACTGACTCATTAAGGTTTCCTTGGAAAAATTATGAGTAGCCGGTACTAATGCGGACTGGTATCCTTTTTCTTTTAAGTATTTTTCTATAAGTTCATTTATATTTCCAATTAAAGTATTGGTTTCTATATAGGCTGCTGCCCATTCATGAGAACTGTATCTTCCCTTTATATTTGTTTCGGGAATTGGTTTTTCAAAGGGTATAAAAAAAGCTACTATTGATTCTGCACCTTTAAGTAAATTTTCCGGCATCAGATGATCTTCACTAACTGCCTTTTTTAATTCTTTAAACATCTCATCTTTTGCATCTGCAAATTTAACTATTGGTTCTCTCCATTTAGTTTCTATGTTGTTTTCTATTTGGTAGATTTTGACATAATTTTGAATCATTTTTTGTATTTGTTGTCTCATGGTATGTATTAGCTCCTTAATTTATGATGTATTTTATATTGAGTTGTATTTATGATTTAAAATGTAAAGTATATAAAGATTATACCTTGAGGCGGTTTGTATTACAATAAATTTAGCCAAATAAATGACTCCCTTTCGGGAGCCCTTATATCCTTAAAACTCTCTTAACACTTAAGTATGTAAATATGAAATATGTACCGTAAAATAATATAATAAACCCTGCTGTCATGGCAATACTACTAAGGAGATTTATATTTCCCAGTATTTCTATAGTATTGCTTACCACCTTAAGGCCGAATATAGAGTGGAAAGCTGCTAATCCAAGAGGTATCATGAAGGTTACAAATATCTGTTTGAATAAGGCTTTACTCATTAAGTCTTTCCCTGTTCCTAATTTTTTTAATAGTTCAAATTTTTTATAATTGTCTGTAGATTCTGCCAACTGCTGCAAAGATACTATGGAAGCCCCTGTAAGAAGAAACACAATTCCAAGATATATTCCTATGTAAGAAAACATGGTGCTTATTCCTCTACTTTCATCGTAGATTATTCTTTTTGAAATTAAGTTAACGAAGACTGTATCGGATTTGTTTATTTCGTCTATTGATCCTTCCAATGTATATTCCGTATCTAGATTTTTCTCTTTATAATTTCCGGAAAGCATCATCATATGAACCTTAAGCTTTTCTGTGACGGTATCGTGGACTACTATATTACCGTAATCCATTCTAGCAAAAGCATTTGATAGAGTTTCGTTTACTGGCTTGTGAAATTTGGGCTTTAGGTTTTCATCAGCTATATTCAACTGTATATCCTTCGATAAGAATTCTCCCCATGGATTTTTAAGTTCATTCATATTTGATACAATAATATATTCATTTGGATTTAAGTCGATGGTTTTCTTCCCCTGAATATTCATGAGCTTGTTGTAGTCATTTATACTTACAGCTGGTATCATAAGTTCTTCTTCACCGTCGTATTTAAAGTCGATATTTCCAATATCTGATGCTTTTTTAATTCCAAAGTTGGTTTTGTATTTGTTGTATGATACTGCTTCTTCAAAGTGATTAAGTACGCTCTTATCATTTTCCTTTAAAAACTCTTCAGCATCTTTATATTTATTTTCCATTTTTTGAAACTGCAGGGTAGCATCGTATTTGTTTAGATCCACCATTTCTTTGTTGTAATAAGTACCTAGAGCACTTCCAGTTGAAAAAACACCTATAGTCATGAATAAAAGAAGACATATTACGGTCATAGAGAAATATGATGTATTTATCCTGCTTTGTATGTGTTTTAGTATTACTATGTTTAAATCCTTATAGTAACCAGTTTTATTCTTCTTCAAAAGCATAAGGAATATACCCGACATAGACACGAAGAATAAAAATGTTCCTATTGAACCTAGTATTACACAAAAGACTACTATTTTGTTATCTAAAAGGCCATGCTTAAGTATGGTATAGTAGGCTGTAGATAAAGTCAGTACTGATAGTATAAAGAGAATTATAGATTTCTTTACTGATTTTATTTTTAGTTCTTGATTTTTTCTATCTCCATATATTAGGTCTATAATTTTTAGCTTTGATAGGTTGAAAGTATTAAATACTATAACTACCAAAAATATGATGCCGAAGTTGACTATCGCTTTTAATGCGGCTGATTTGGAAAATATGAAATGAAATTCTTTCATATTTACTTCAAACATTTTGGCAGTAATAATTGAGAACCCGTGGGAGAATACAATCCCTAAAATCAATCCTGATATTAGTGAAAGCAGTCCTACTATAAAGGTTTCTATAAAGAGTATTTTAGAGATACTGCTTTTATCCATACCTAAGGTTAGGTAAACTCCGAATTCCTTTTTTCTTCTTTTTATCATGAAGTTGCTTGAGTAGATTACTAGAAAACCTAATACCGCAGAAACAAAAATTGATATAATGCTCATTAGCTGTATTAGAGTTTCAACGTTTCTGTTTTGGCTGCTGTTTATTTCAAGCATTACCGTCTGTGAATCTATTGAGTTAAATAGATAAAATATGGTTATACCTAAGGTTAGAGTTGCAAAGTAAGTAGCGTAGTCTTTGAAACTTTTTCTTGCATTTCTGAAGGATAGTTTAAATAACATTGTCCATATCTCCTCCCAAAAATGATGTCACTTCAATTATATTTGTAAAATATTCTTTTTGGCTGCCTTCACCTTTTATTATTTCATTAAAGATTTTTCCATCTTTTAAAAACAGTATCCTATCGGTATAGCTGGCAGTATATGCATCATGGGTTACAAGTATTATAGTAGCATTAAAATCTTTATGAAGTTTCGAAAAAGTATTCATCAGTACCTTTGATGATTTTGAATCAAGAGATCCAGTTGGTTCGTCAGCTAATATCATTGTAGGGTCTTTAATTATAGCCCTTGCTGCAGCTACCCTCTGCTGCTGACCTCCAGACATTTCGTAGGGATATTTATTAAGTACATCTTCTATTCCTAGCTTTTTAGATACTTTTTGAATTTTTTCTTCAATTACTTCCGGTGATTCTTTAAGAATAGTTAGTGAAATAGCTATATTTTCAAATCCTGTTAGAGTATCTAACAGATTGTAATCTTGAAATACAAATCCCAGTTTTTCTCTTCTAAACTCTGATAGATTTTTGCTGGATAGTTCTGTAAGATCTGAATTATCAATAAATATATGACCTGCTGTAACTCTGTCGATAGTCGATATACAGTTTAGTAAAGTTGTTTTACCGCTACCGGAAGAACCCATAATACCTATGAATTCTCCTTCGTGAATTTCAAAGCTGATGTCATCTATCGCTTTTGTTATGTTTCCTTTGTTTCCGTAGTATTTTTCTATATTTTTTACTTTTAATATATTATTCATAAGAACTCCTTTTTTAATGTTTGTCTAGATTATAAGTAATAGTATTTAAAGTATCCATTGATTCATATTACATTAACCTTACATTTATGTAAGAATAAAGTAGGGAAACCAATTTCTTGGCTTCCCCCTTATCAAACCGCACGTGCCCTATTAAGGCATACGGCTTACCA
>JAWSUU010000197.1:0-4347 GCA_033549325.1 Bacillota bacterium
TACATTTTGGATCCATTAGAAGTATTTTCTTTAGAAATAAAGTTTTCCGGTTCCTTTTTATTACTTAAGGAATCTTCATTACTATCCGGTACTTCTTCCTTTAAGGATTCCAAAAAATTCTTTATTTCTTCTGTTAAATTTCCGGCATTACCATCCGGTTCATTACCTTTTTCGATTTTTGAAATTTCAAGAGTTATAAAATCTATAGTAGAAAAAACTAAGTCGCTTAATTGTGTCAGGTCAAGGTTAAACATATGATTTTCTCTTATGAAGTAGAATAAATCCTCTAGACTATGGGTAAGTTTTGAAATATTATTAAACATCATCATAGAAGAAGAACCCTTGATTGTATGCATAATTCTAAAAATTTCATTTATATCATCATCGGTAATTTTTGAGTTGCCTTCTATGTTTAGAAGAATTTCTTCCAACTGTTCCATAGATTGATTTGTTTCAAAAATAAACATTTCTAACATAGGTTCTGAATAAGTGCTAAAATCATCTGACATTACTACACCTCCTTTGTAGGCTTTTTATCATAATTTATTTAATGCAGCTACCAACTTGTCTTCTTTAAAAGGTTTGACTATGAATCCTTTTGCTCCAGCTATAATAGAATTTTTTACTAGCTTTTCTTGTCCCATGGCTGAAACCATTAAAACTTTGGCACCTGGATCTAACTTTTTAATATCCTTCAAAGCTTCGATTCCATCCTTCTCGGGCATGGTTATATCCATAGTTACTATGTCTGGAGATAATTCTTTGTATCTTTCTACGCCTAAAGCTCCATTTTCAGCTTCTCCTATTATTTCAAAACCATTTTTTACCAGCATTGCTTTGATTGTATGACGCATAAAAGCTGCATCATCAACTATTAAAACCTTTTTCATTTCATTAACCCTCCTTATCTATAATCCAGTCAATTTTTTTCATAACCTCTACAGTTAAATTGTTTTGACAGTTATTAAATTTCCATCTCTTTATTGTCCCCCACAGAGTATCTATTACAATATCAGATAAATATGTAGTAGATATATTATTTATAAATACATTGTTTACTTGACCATTTTCAATTATCTCTTTAATCAGCTCATCTCTTTTATTAAATGTGTCAAACATCTCATTTTTTAATTCTTCGTCATAACCATATACATCTAAAGAAAACATTATAGTAGTTATTTCGGGATAATTTTCATAATATTTAGAAAAAGATTCAATATAGTATCTTAAGGCTTCTACGGCCTTCATATTATTTTCTTTAATAGTACTGCTTATAAGTTCATCAAATATTTTAAATTTTTCTATAATAGATAAAATTATATTTTTTTTACTAGAAAAGTGTCTATATATTGCTGGCTCGGTTATATTCTGTCTTTTAGCAATTTCTTTAGTGGTTAATCCTTTTATACCTTTCTCATCTAATATCTGTATAGATGTTATAGTTATCTTTTCTTTTCGGGTTAAATAATTTTCAATCAATCAGAAAACCTCCTTAAAATCTAGGTTAGTTAGTACTAACTAACCTAAAAATACAACAAAAAATTCCTTTTGTCAAGGAATTTTTTGTTGTATTTTCTTATTTCTAAGTTTAAATATATATTATTTCGTTGCCATTTCTTCTTATTTCTAAGTTTAAATATATATTATTTCGTTGCCATTTCTTCTTATTTTCAGTTTGTTTTCTAAAATTATAAATTCAACAGTTCTATAATAGTCTCCCCCCACATCTTTGGATTCTATGGGTATGCCGTATTTTTTCAACTGAGCTACTGCTGAAATTACATTCTTTTCTCCTACTCTAAAAACATCGTCTTTAGGCATTAGACCTCCTAGTTTTGAACCACCAGCTAGTTTAGCTGCTAAATTATTAGGGCGGGCGCCGTATGATTTCATTTCTGTAATTAAATGTCCTACTGCTGTATCTGCAAATTTAGAGGGATTTGATTTATTGATGTATTTCTCATGGTAGGGTAGTAAAATATGGGACATTCCTGCAATTTTTTGAATTGGGTCGTATAATACTAATGCTAAACAGGATCCAAGAGAGCTTGTATATAAAATATTAGGAGACTTTGCTACAGCATAATCTCCTATTCCTATAATTATTTTACTTTCCATATATACCCCTCTTCAGTATTTATTAGAATCGATTTCGAACCTTTATAATGTCCGTTACTCTAACTCCATAAGATTCATCAACTACCACAACTTCCCCTAAAGCTATTTTTTTTCCATTTACTAAAATATCAACCTTCTCCCCTGAAAAATTGTCTAGTTCTATAACCGAGCCGGGACCTAAATTTAAAACATCCTTTATCATTTTGTTGGTTCTTCCCAACTCTACCGTAACGTCCATAGGAACATTCAGAAGCAAATCTATATTTTTCCCTTCTTTTGAAAATATACTAGGTTTAGGCGGCTCTGTTTTCTCAGGTTCTTCTAATTTTTCCTCTTCAACTTTAGCTTCCGGCATAGTTTCTTCAACAGGGGATTCATCTATTGCTTTTTCAGAACTTGTTTCTTCAGATGATATTGAATCTTCTCCATCATTAATTAAGGTATTAAACATATCTAAAGCAAAAGGTAATCCTAAAAGCTGCATAATTCTACTATCGATTAAATCTCCTATTACTATTCTAAATGAAGTTTTAACAAAATAGGGAGTTGGACTATTAATAAATAATTCTTTATAGTTATAATCTTTTGGTTTCTCAACAATAACCTTAGGTGGCGCTATATCAACAGTAATATCAAAAATTTTCGACATTGAAGTGGCGGAAGTACCTACCATTTGGTTCATAGCCTCACTAATGGCACTTAAATGAAAATCATTTAATTCGTCATCTACATTAGTACCATCTCCACCCATCATAAGATCCGCAATTATTTTTGCATCATCCTTTTTTATTAAAAGGACACTGCTGCCGGAAAAGCCCTCTGTATAGTTGACTTCTATAATAATAAAGTCTTGATCATTAGGATTTACTGCTTCTTCCCAGTCTACAACTTCAACTTCCGGAGTTGTTATACTAACTTCTTGATTTAAAAGGATGTTTAATGTAGTGGAAGCCGTCCCCATACTTATATTTCCAATTTCTCCTAATCCATCTATTTCAAAATCAGTAAGCACCGGACGTTCCATATTTTCATAAGGTTCCTCAACATCATCAACTTCCCCTACTGTTTCTTCTACTTCTTCAGATGAACTATCATTTGATTCCTGCATTAATTTATCGATTTCTTCTTGACTTAAATGTCCACTCATTGTTTATTCTCCTTATCTACAATATCACTAATCTTAATAGAGTACCTTTTATTACTTACACCAGGATTACCTAAATATTTGAGGTCCTTATCGATGTATACTTTCATCTTTTCATTCAGGTTATTATCTAAGGTAATTACATCTCCTACTTGAAGATTAGCTATATCATCAAATGGGATTTTAGTTTTACCCAATATTGTTTTAATAGGTACTTCAGTATCCATAATTTTGTGTTTAATCCCGGCAGTATCCTGCTCTTCGTAATGTTTAGATTCATCCTTTGAAAACCAAAGCTTGGTACTCAATTTTGGTACAATAGGATCTATAACTAAATCCGGTATACATATATTTATAAAATTATCCATATCGTCTATTTCAGCTTTATAAGTTATAAGTATTACCATATCAGTTTGGGAAGTAATTTGTGCAATTTGAGGATTTGTTTCAATTCTATCCAGAACCGGGTTTAATTTTATTATATTTTCCCAAGGTTCCTTCATAGCCTCCAGCATATCCATGATAATATTTTCCATTATAGAAATTTCTATTTCGGTAAAATCTTTAATCTTTTCATTAGAATCCGTATATCCTCCTAAAACCCTATCTATAATAGCGTATGCAATAGTAGGAGGTATTTCCAAGACTATAGAGCCGTTCAATGGCTTCATATCAATAATCGAAAGAACTGATGGATTAGAAATAGAGTTGCTAAAATCTCTATAGGTAAGTACTTCTATAGTAATGAGTTCCATATTAAAAGGAGCTCTCAAATATCTCGTTAAAAGATTTGATAAAGCCTTTCCGTAGTTATCATGTATTATATTTAAAGTTCTTATATGATCTTTTGCGAATTTGCTAGGACGCTTGAAATCGTATTTTTTGACCTTATCTTTCTCATTTTCAATCTCATCTATATCGATTTCTCCAGAATTTAATTCATTCAGAAGAGCATCAATTTCACTTTGCGATAAAACATCACTCATTATTACACCCCCAGTAGGCTTTTAGTAGTGTCAAGTAAGACACTCTTTGTTTATTTAAAAACGTTCATTTTCAAGGGTTTCAAGGTATTTTTCAATAAA
>JAWSUU010000198.1:0-4338 GCA_033549325.1 Bacillota bacterium
GCCCATAAATCCTTTTCGAAGTCTGTACCCAACTGATAACAGCCTTCCTTAATTTTTGCTGATTGAAATTTGCCTTTAACAACTCTACTAAACGCCCGCTGAGGCATAAGAATGGTTGAAGCCAAATAATCAGCTTGCCACTCCATCCAGTCATCATCTGTACTTAGTTCTTTCCTACCATTACTTTCAATATCCGAAGTACGGCACTTGATTAGTGGTAATTTCTTCTCTTCAATTTTCATTACATCGAAAAGAGAAATCTGACTCTTATCTTGTAAATACAGATGCCTATGCAGGAACCAATGAGCAGCTTCATGAGCTAATGTAAATCTTCCACGTCTTAGCTGGTCCTCTTCAAGTAATCTGTTATCAACGATTATTGTTTTCTCGTTGATAGGTATTCGTTTTGCCTTCTCTCTCTCGGCATCATAAACAGGTATGTGACAGTCGTTAAAGACAATCATGCCTAGTATCGAACCATCATGCGTCAAATCTTTATAGTCCATCTCCAACCCTGCATAACTTTCTACAAAAAGTTCTACGTCCAGAACACCTGGATCTGTAACAAGAGTAGGTTTATATGAATATATGACTTGTTCTGCTATATCTTCAATCTCTTTTTTAGAGAGAATAGGTACACCATTTTTCTTGGTTCTAAAATCCAGTGAGATCAATCGACCACCCCTTTCAAGATTGCGTGTATGCTTCTATGCGAACATTATATCATGAAAATATCTTCCATGTCAATTACCAAATGGAAGATTTTTTCTAAAATTATTTTTGTCCTCTCTCGAGATCAGCTTTTACCTTAATCATCAAATCGATCAACCAGTTCTCCTGAAGTGTTATATAATTCTGCAGGGTCACTTTCACTATTGTTCCACGTCCCCCTACCATCTAACCAATGGAAATCTACATCCGCATTCTTAGCCGAGTCACCGACCTTCACTGAAGCATTTGCTTCTAGAAGGTATTCAGGGAAGGTGAAATTCTGATCTCCTCTAACCGATCGGATTCTCCACCCGGATAGGTTAACAGCTTGATTACCGGTATTCTTGATTATGATATACTCGGCTTTCTTATCCAGGCTTGTTATAACAACACTGCTTGATGCATTAGCTGGTGGAACAATTACATCACTGGATTCTTCATTAATCGCTGCATTTACTGCATCAGGATTTACGTTGTCAAACTCGTCATTGATGACATTTCCCATCAATGTGTATGTGAAACTGTAATGACTTGGAATCTGAGTCTTTGTATCAGGGTATGTAATGATGGCCACAAAGTCAGTACAGCCACCAGCATCTCTGATTACCTTTTCCATATAGGCCTGGTCACCATGACGGTTCAAAGTGCTATTTTGCGGAGTAATGTTGTAAGCATTAGCAACTCCACCCAAGCTGTCAGCAATTACATGACCTTCATCCAGGTCGCTGGCTTCAGTGCCGGGCACTTTGGCTTCGTCATGATAATATCTTCCTTTAGATGTAACTGGCTCTTTACTTTCATCCTGAAGGACAATCCTATCTGCAATCACCTTAACAAGCTGTCCATGTTCGTTGGTAAATGCCCAGTACTCTCTATCACCAAAACCGATGTCTACCACAACATTAGCTTCTCTATGGCCGGACAGATCTCCACCATCGACTTCAATTAATCTGTACCCTTCGAATATTAGTGTACTTAAAGATTCAGCAGCTTCTTGATTGTTTTCTTCATTATCAGCTTTGTTTTCTGCTGTATTCTCGGCTTCAGTTTCTGCAGCATCAACTACATCTGTTTCTAGTGCTGTTTCCGAATTATCAGGTTCACTAGCTGAATTACTTTCCTGTTGTTCAATTTCGCTTTCAATAGCAGGGTTGTTTTCAGTTATCGCTGCATTATCTATTGGTTCTTGTCCAGTAAAACCACCTATAATAACAAGAAGTGATAAAATAGCACCTATGACCATGACAGGCTTTTTCTTTGTTTTCCATCCCCAATATGTAAGCATGAATGGAAATAGCACAATCCATAAAAATAATTTGAGTAATTTCTTCATGTCAGTTCTCCTAATATGTAAAATCTAAATAATCAGGCAAGCAGTGTACTAATGCCCTATATCATCCTTTGGGAGGATACGGATCATTCCCATGTGAATCTTTGCTTTGAATCTTCCCATCCTTACCATGAATAACTAACTCTGTGCCTTGATTTCTACTAACATCTCGTGCAATTCTTTCTGCATCAGCTTTGGTATCTGTGTGGTGACTAGCTTTCTGCCCGCCACCCCTTTTAACATCCCAACCGCCATCTTGATTTGGTACTACATGATGTGTGTCTTGTTTTGCCATTTAAGACCTCCTGAAATTGCTATATGTGCTTGCCTGATTATTATCATCTATTCACTTTATTATTCATCTTCTCCTCGATGCTCCACATTCATAGCATCAACCCAATCCTCTTCTACATACACCATACCGTTCCGACCTTCTACCTTTCTGTTTGGACCAGCCTTGTATAATTTACAGTTTAATGGGCCGTAGCAGAAAGTTTCAAACCTATACATCTTCCTACTTGGATTCCAATTATCAATAATTATCTCAACAGGCATCCTGGCTCCCCACATGCAGCTACTACAGAAAACCTCATATGTCCTAGCAGCCAGCCTGCGGTGTCCCCTTTCTCTGTAAACTTCCAGCTCCGGCGGCACCAGTTCCCAGGGAGATGCTGTGTTAGTGATGGTGGTGCTTCGGGTGATGAGTTTAAGCTTAGAGACTTTGTAGTAATCAGTAGGTTCAGTGTCAGGATCCGGTACTGGAATGCATTCACCGGAGATCAAATCGTTTACTTTAAATTGATGTTTGGCATGGGCTGCTTTGCCGATTCCGATGGAGGAGGTGGTATTAGTGTTGTCCAGCTCTCCCTCTAAGGTGATTGCATAGCCCAGGTATGTATGGGAGGACTCGTCGAAGGACCTGGTTAAACGGATCCGTGGTTGGATTGAAATTATTCTACCTTTGAAGGTTGATTTTGTGTCCATGACTTGAGGCCTCCTTTTATTACTGTTATTATTCTTCACATATACTTTGAGAAGGATAAATATTGATTCAATCTTTCAAATTTGCTGAACGTATACTTGCGAATAGAATTTTGATTATCATTCATCAAATCATAAATCATATCTGGGTAGCTTCCAAATCTTAGTTGTTCATCAGTTTTAAACGGAGAAAATCTTCTAAACACTCCAGGATTTAAGTCACCGTCTTCATTCTGATAAAAAGACACATCAGTTAAATATTCTAATATCATTTCCTTATCATCTGAAAAATCCAGAATAGGAGAAAGTATATTTACATTATCTTTTACAATGTCGTTAATGTCACACTCGTATGGTGCTTTCTTAATTTTATCTGCTATGCTCTTTTTAAAGGTATCTATATCGGTTGTAGGACTGACTTGATACATTTGAGAATAAGTTAAGATGTCTTTTGGTTTTCGCACCCTAACATTTGGAGGTGTTCTATCAATTCTTTCTATTTTCTGGCAGTAGGAAGTATAAATATGGCCTCCATCCCATTTATCACTCAGAAAAATATAATATTGAAATGTGTTGAATAGATCGACATAACACCACAGCAAATCTCCTATATTAAAGAGTATTAAGTGATGATATAATGTTTCTATTTGCGTCCCTGTTTCCATAAGCAAATCAAAGTGATTTAATGCGGCAAATGGTATTACAGGGTACTTAAATTCAATTCTAGTAAGGAGATCATTACTAATTTGGATGGTCATTTTAGCCTTTAGATTATTAACGGGTACTTTATTCATTACAGCAAAATTTGTAGCTATCTTGCAAATTCCATTAATAAATGATCTATTCTCAACATCAAATTTATAACCGATAATTTCGATTTCTTTTATGTCCTCAGAGGTTAGCTTTCTCTTTAGCTGATTATTTCACTGTTAAGGCATCACCAATACGTGCTTGAGCATCACCAGTTCGCATGAAAGCATCACCTTTTTTTTCAGATACAAATCACGCTTGGACAAAATCAATACGCGCGAAAGCATCATTTCCTATAGAATCAAAGTTGAGAGGAACTCTCACGAATCTATAGGAAGGAGGCCAAAATTATGGCCAAAAAGATCAAAGTGAAGCTTATACTCGAGCTTCAAGCAGCCCAAATGTCACAACGAGAAATCTCACGAACACGAAAAATGTCTCAACATTCAGTCAGTGACGTGTTCAAAATCGCAAAAGAACTAGGAATCACCTATCATGATGTTCAGGAAAAAACAGATGAGGAAGTATACCAAATGTTTTATCCCGACAAGTATTCAACCGAGAAT
>JAWSUU010000199.1:0-4302 GCA_033549325.1 Bacillota bacterium
CTACTACTAGAACCTAGCTAATTAAAATAACTCTTAATGGTCCAGATTATAACGATATTAAACAAGTAACCAATTGAATAAAAAAATATTTCAGTTGTTTTAAAGGAGGAGGAATAGGTATGGCAAATGAAAACCGAACATATATAGCAATTGATTTGAAGTCCTTTTATGCTTCTGTAGAATGCTTAGAACGTGGACTTAATCCTATGACAACCAACCTAGTTGTTGCTGATATAAGTCGTACAAAAAAGACTATATGTCTTGCCGTGTCTCCATCCTTAAAATCATACGGCATTCCTGGTCGTCCTAGGTTATTTGAAGTTGTAAAAAAGGTCAAGGAAATTAATGCTAAAAGAATAAGTAAAGCACCTAACAGAAAATTTTCATGTGAGTCATATGACAGTAATGAATTGAAAACTTCATCTCAAAAATCTATTTCATACATAGTTGCACCACCGCGGATGGAGCTTTATATAAAATATAGTACAAAGATTTACAGTGTATACCTTAAATATATTGCACCAGAAGATATTCATGTTTATTCAATTGACGAGGTATTCATTGACGTTACAAATTATTTAAAACTTTACAAACTAACTCCATATCAAATGGCTCAGATGATAATCAAAGATGTGCTTAAAACTACTGGCATTACTGCTACAGTTGGAATTGGAACTAATCTATATCTTGCTAAAATCGCAATGGACATCGTAGCGAAGCATATTAAAGCAGATAAAGATGGAGCACGTATTGCAGAATTAAATGAGATGGCATACCGTAAACAGCTTTGGAACCATAGGCCAATTACTGATTTTTGGCGAGTTGGAAAGGGATATTCTAAAAAGCTAGAAGCACACGGAATATATACCATGGGAGATATTGCAAAGTGCTCTATTGGAAAAGCAAGTGATTATTATAACGAAGATTTACTCTACAAACTCTTTGGTATTAATGCAGAACTCCTTATTGACCATGCATGGGGCTGGGAACCTTGTACAATAGCAGATATAAAAGCATATAAGCCAAAGTCTAATAGTATAGGTTCTGGTCAAGTTCTTCATAAACCATATAAATTTGATAAAGCAAAACTGATTGTGCAAGAAATGACAGAACTTCTTGTTTTAGATTTAGTTGAAAAAGGCCTTGTAACAGACCAAATTGTTTTAACAATAGGATATGATACTGAAAATCTTAAAAATAAAGAGAAAAGTAAAACCTATCGTGGTGAAGTAACAATAGATAGGTATGGAAGAAAAATTCCAAAACATGCCCATGGCACTATAAATCTAGGTCTACAAACATCGTCAACAATGACTATTATGGAAGCAGTTTTAGCTTTGTTTGATCGTATTGTAGATAATAACTTATTAATTAGAAGAGTTACTCTTAGTGCTAATCATGTAGTATCAAAAGATTCAGTAGAAAAGGACTCTAATAAACAACTTAATATGTTTGAAGATATAGAAGCTGATAAAGAGAAAAAAGAAATGCTAGAAAGAGAGAAAAAGATACAAGAAACTATGATTGAAATAAAGAAGAAATATGGTAAGAATGCTATTTTAAAAGGGATGAACCTTGAAGAAGATGCTACAACTATTTCTCGTAATGAACAGATTGGAGGGCATAAGGCATGAAGAACCCATATGAAGATATAATAAATTTACCAAACCATAAGTCAAATAAACATTCCCAAATGTCTAAACACGATCGTGCAGCACAGTTTTCTCCTTTTGCAGCTCTAACAGGACACAGCTCAGCAGTTAATGAGAAAGCTAGATTAACAGATAAAAAAGTTGAATTAGATGAATATATAAAGGCAGACTTAAACGAAAAAATATGTATTATACAAGATCATATTGATGAAAAACCACAAGTATCAATTACTTGTTTTCAGCCAGATAAAAATAAATCTGGTGGGAAGTATAACACTGTTAATGGATATGTGAAGAAAATCGATGAATTTAGTCATATAATAATGATGCAGGATAATTCGAAAATACTTATTGATGATATTGTTGAAATTAATAGTGAATTGTTTAATAGCCTGGTATATGAAGAATAGGAGTTACTAAAAGATTGATTTTATAAGACTTGATAGCGATTACAAAGTTTATGAAGATATAGGGGGAATAATGTGAAAAAGATAAAATTTACAAATGCATTTTTAAGAAGTGATAATAATAAAATATTTGATTTATACAGTAAAGAAGAAGTATTAAAAGCAGCAAGTAAAGATGATATAAAAAAATTAGAAAAATGTGAATGTTTTGCAGATGATAGAGTGGTAGGGTTTATATTTAAAGATAACCAATATGTTCAAATTTATAAGGAAGAAGGGTTGGTACTTGAGATATATTAACAGTAAATAAGACTGCGAATTAGATACATTAGCTATGGTTATGGTATATGAAGCTTGGAGGGAAGAGATTGACTAATTTATTTTAAATATAATGCAGGAGGAGCTTATGAACAAGGGGTTTGGTAGAATAAAGTATAAGTTTTTATTGATGTCTTTAATACTCTTATTAGTATTTCAAGGACAGGTTTTTGCTAGTACAACAAATGAAAGTATAGTAAAAGATGAAGATGAGTTAAGATACTATTTTAGTTCACTCGTAAATGCTGGAAAGGATACTGGTTATTCTGAGACAAATAAAATTGATAATAAGGATCCACATTATGGATGGAAACTTGGAAGATTTTATATTGATGGCTTCACGCGTATATCAGAAGATTCGGCAGGAAATCCAATATTTCTAAAAAATGTAGGAGATACTGTAACTTTATGGTTCAACCTTGAACAAGATATAGATAAGTTAAACGATAATGAAGATTTATCAATCAGTAAAGATGAAAATGGATATGATGAGTATTTTGGAATAGAAAAGACAGACTTTGGGCGGGGAACATTGATTGTAAGGTATACAGATTATAAAAACGAATCAAGTGAACCAATTATACATACTAATTTTCTTTCCTCTAAGGTAGTAATTGGTGCTGACACTGAAGTAAGGCTCTTTGAAGAGGGAGACTATGAAGTTTCACTAAACTACGAAATTAAAGACAGTCCCCGTAAAGTCTTTGGAAAAGATATAATTCCTAAGTATACTAATTACAGAGTATTCTTTAAGTTTTCAGTTCGTAATGGTAATGCTATGGCCTTTCCTTTTGATATTGAAACAAAGTCTGAATTAACTAATAGTTCATTTACTGAAAATGGATTCTATATTGATTTTGCTAAATCTAGGTACCTGGATATAAATATTAAAAGAGAAATTGTAAAAGAAGAATCTAATACAGTTGAGGAAGATACACGTTTCAATAGGCCAGCTAAAGATGGTGAAGAATATACAGATGAAGGTATATATACAATATCAGTAAAGAATAGATATACAGACCAAGAAACTGTAAAGAAGATTTATGTAGGAACAAATAATATTATAAAAGCATACTTAACAACAGGTATACCAATTAATGAAATAGAAGAAATGGTTAGTAAAGGAGCAGAAATTAATGATGACGGTTCGATTATTAATGTTGAAAGTGTTATTAATGAAATAAACAATGATGATTCTATCAAAGAAGATAATATCACAATAGATAATTTGGGCGATTATAAAAAATACATACCATTTATTCTTGCTGGACTTTTACTGATATTCTTTATTATACTAAAGATTGTACTAAACAATAGAAAAAACACATATAAAAAGAACAAAGATATTTCAAGTGAAAGGGAGGAGAGCTAAAAATGAAAAGAATAATAGCCTTGCTTATCTCTCTTACTTTGTTATTTTCAGGATGTGTAAAATATAAAGATATTGAAGACCCAAATACTGCTAATAGTATAAGCATAGAAGAAAATCAAGAAGAGATTTTAGATCAAAATAAGGATATTGAATTTAATAGTTTAGATGATCCTGAATTACTAAATTACGTTGAATACACAGTTTATAAAAAATTAGTAGATGAACTTCAAGATGAATCCTACTTTATTGAAAATATTAGTGCAACCTATATTTCTAAAGAATATATAGAAGAATTGGAATATAATTCGAAGGAAAATATTTACTTTGGATATAACCTTAAGGCTCTTGAGGACTTATTTGATGGTAGCAAATTTATATTTACCCTTGGAGAAGACGGCAAAACTATTGTAAAAGAATTTGAAGAATATGATGATACATTTGAACAAGTCATGAAGGATGTTGCCATAGGGTCAGGTGTTATACTTATAACCGTTACTGTTTCAGCTGTATCTGGAGGAACAGGTGCACCAGCAGTAAGTATGATTTTTGCAAC
>JAWSUU010000200.1:0-4289 GCA_033549325.1 Bacillota bacterium
ACATATACCCTTATTTAGCATTGGGATAATATTTTTACAACTGATTTAAAGATATCTACATCAAATCCATCAGCTACTTCAACTGTGGCTTTACCTATGATAATCTTTAGAGGGTTATTAGATTTATTTTCTGAGTCTTCTTTTTCTAAAGCTACTGATGTCCACTGTATATCTTTTGATTCTTGATTTAAACCTTCTTTTTTTTCCTTGTTAAATTTATGTATGTAGTATCTAAGTTTATGTATACTTACACCCTTGTCTTCAGCCCATTTAACTGCACTTAATCCACTTGTTTTGTAATCTTCAATTCTTTCACTCCACAACTTTCTGTTTTTTTCTCTCATTGAGATATCCTCCATTATTATTTTGGAGATATTATCTCATAGATGTTACTACTTGAAAATGTGGGTTGGATTTGACGCTTACCAAAATACTGTAAATGAACAGTTACAAGAAAATTTTAATACTATAGTTAAGCAACTTGAAAATAATGGTGAGTTTAAAAAAGCAAATAAAGTAAAAAAAATATATGATAATTATGAATTTGTTCTTAAACTTGAAGATGTAAAGTTGCAATTAGAGCAATCAATGCTTAAACCTATTGAGTTTGAAACAACGATAGATTTAAGTACTATTAATTCTAGTGAAGGATCTATTAAAAGTGGTGGATATGTTACAAAAACACAAAATAAGTTTATTTGGTATTCTGGTAGAACAATAAGTAATAGTGTGTACTTGGAAGCATGGACAACACCTATTGTTTTTGATGGTTCGAATGGTGACACATATGATATTTCAGAATTGATTTATTCATGGGTTGGTAGTTCAACTAATAAAGACAGGGTTTCTTCAATTACATGTAATGTATTACAATATGATCCACGAATTAATAATAGTGAAGGTAGAACTTATAATACTGGATGGCCTGAACACTACTATTCTGGATCATTTAGCAAAACATCATCAACTTTGGATTTGAAAGCAGGATGCGTTATAGAATCCATGGGTTGTACATCAACTGGTATTGAAATAAATGCAACATTTGATGATGGGAATGAGACTAGATCTGCAATATTATCTGAGGGGTGGGGAACAATACAGTGGTAAGAAGTTTACCCCAAATTATATATACCATAATGATTATATTGTTATTAGGTGTACTCTTAACGATATCCTTTTATATAATTAGTAGTCCTTCTGAAAAAGTACTTATTGATCTATTGTTAAAGAATGGCATAGAAATAAATGGTTCTGATTCTAACATAGTAAATCCGACAACTGAAAGTTCTCCTGATTCAATAGATATAGTTCTTGTTGATGAAGAAATACAACAACTAAGTATTCTTGAATCCGGTTATGATATTATTGGTAGAAAATATTTTGCAATAGTTGAAGTTGTATCTTACAGTGATGAATATCATCTTAGTGCAAAATTAATGATGTTTTTGAAATATGAAAATAGATGGAAGGTATGTGAGAAAATAGGCGTTTTGAACTCTAATTTTGACACAAAATAGAAATAGTATAATTATTTTAATAATTAGAGCATCTAAGATAGCATACAGATGCTCTAATTATAATAATAAAGCATACCATTGGTGATTTAATACCGATTAATACATTTCTTAGCACAGAGGGAAAATTAGTATAATTAAAGATATCAAATTGAATTATCAAAGAGAGGAGGAATGAGTTATGGCTAAATTAGCTATTAAGCCAGGAAAAATAGTATCAGTTTTATCACTAGCAACTACAGTAATGAATGTAAATTATGTATGTATGTTATTTAATCTTCAGTCCAAATTTACAAAAATAGCAGAACTCTTTGGTGAATTCTGATGAGACCTGCTAAATATTTATCCCAATTACTAGTTTCAAATGAGATAATAAATAAGCAGGAACAAGAGCTGTACTCTTACGGCATTAGTCAGGGCATATCCCTGTTATATAACATCCTTACTGTTGTTTTTATAGGATGGTTATTTAATATGATATGGGAAAGCATAATTTTTATGGTTGCTTACGGATGGATACGTCCATATGCAGGTGGTTATCATTCGAGAACCAAATTAAGATGCTATTTCTTTTCAATTGGTTTAATAGTTACAGTACTACTTATAATAAAATATATATCCTTTAGTACTTTTGCTTTAATTACTATAACACTTGTTTCAAGCATTATAATTTTAATATTGGCACCTGTTGAAGATAAAAATAAGCCTTTAGATGAAATAGAGAAAACTATTTTTAAAAAAAGAACAAATATTAGACTCATCATTTTGATAGGACTTACAGTATTGTTTTGGATTTTAGGTTTAAAACAAATCTCAATTTGTATAATTATTTCATTAATAACTCTTTCCTTTATGCTATTATTGGGAAAATTTAACACCTTAGTTCAAAATAGTCGTAAAAGAAAAAACAAAAAATCATAGATAAATATTATTCCTTTGATATAATATAGTTGTAAGGATAAAAGGAGGATATTTGATGATAAATATAGCTATATGTGATGATGAGAAAAGAATATGCTCAGAAATTGAAAATATAATTTTAAAATATAACAATAAAAACAACTTAAATATAGATATAGAGATTTTTTGCTCAGGAGAAGAATTACTAAATTATATAGAAAAGGGCAATAAATTTGACTTGATATACCTAGATATAGAATTAGGAGAAATAGATGGGATTGAAGTAGGTAATCACTTAAGAAAGATTTTAAGAGATTATACGACAGAAATTGTGTATATATCAGGAAAAGATGAATATTACAGACAACTTTTTGACGTCCAACCTCTTCATTTCATTCCTAAGCCAATAGACCCTGATATTGTAATAAAAGATTTGGAGCTTGCAATTGAACGTTCTAAGAAATTGAATTATTTCTTTAAATATCAAAAAGAAAATAAATTTATTAAAATATCTATGAAAGATATAATTTACTTTGAAAGTTTAAATAGAGAGATAAAAATAACCTGTGTAGAGGGAGTAGACTATTTTTACGGAACTTTGAAAGATGTTTTGTCAAAGACTAATGGATTTCCATTTATTAAAATACATAGGTCTTATATTATTAACTACAATCACTGCGTACGCTTTAAATACAGTGAAGTTTCAATGAGTGACGGTACAACACTTCCAATTAGCCGGACAAAAAGAAAAGAAATTCAAGATATTCAACTAAAAGAAGAATAAAGAGGGGAGGGATGAAAATTTGGATATATACAATTTAGTTTACCTTATAGGCAGTTTATTCATGACATATGTGATAAGAAAGTTTTTTCAAGTTTTTTACTACGAAAAACAAGTAGATATTAAAATAGAATTGATATTTTATTTTTTATATTTTATATTTACAACGTCTATCTATTTAATTACTAGAATTCCTGTAATAATGATGATTAGTAATTTTTTATTGCTTTTTTTAATTAGTTTTATTTATATTGGCAGCATTAAAAAAAGATTACTGAGTGTTTTAATCATATACATCTCTCTTATGAGCATAGAAACTATTGTAGTAGTAGTTTTAAACTATACAGAGCTAAATCTTTATATTTCTTCAAAGTTTGATTCTATTTTTGGAAGTATTGTTATAAGAATTTTATCTTTTATATTTGTTATAGTTCTTCATAGATTAGTCCATATAAAAAAAGAATTACATCTACCATTATCTTATTGGGCGAGTCTATTTATTATACCTATATCGACGATACTATTACTTTTTGCAATATTTTCCACAACTAATATATCAAACACGTGGATTCTTGTGACTATAAGTTGTGCTTTTTTAATTAATATTACTACTTTTTATTTATATGATAATATTTTACGGTCCACCATAGAGCAAATGAATAATAGATTGCTTCGAGAACAACAAAAATACTATGATTACCAAATGAAGATTATGAAAAGAACATTAAGGGATACTCGAAAGTTAAATCACGATTTAAAAAATAAGCTATCACCTATATATAAGATAGCTAAAGCTAATGAAAATGAAGAGTTATTAAATTTCGTTTCTAAACTTATGAATGGGTATTATCCGATTAAAGAATATTCAAAAACAGGAAATACCTGTATAGATAGCATTTTAAACTATAAATTATCAGAAGCCCAAAAAAATAATATAACCATCTCGACTGAAATTATATTTCCTTCTAAGCTTAAAATTAATACCTTGGATTTAGCTGTGATTTTAGGTAACTTAATAGATAATGCCATGGAAGGAGCTCAAACTGTTAAGAAAAATAACCCATGGATAGATATAAAGCTTAAATATACAAAAG
>JAWSUU010000201.1:0-4271 GCA_033549325.1 Bacillota bacterium
AGTGAAAGTTTTGAATTTCTTTTTCTGCATTAGCAGAAGATCTGTGAACGTGACTATCAAAAACAATCAAGTGATCAATGGTTGATTTCACATTAAGTTGATCAATGTCGTCACTTCTTTTACTTTCCGAACTTTCACCAACTACTGAAAACTCATAATCTTTATCAGAATCCAGTCTAAGGGTATCTGTATAAACCATTGACTCTTCATAACCTTTCATCTCTACAAGCTCCTGGTCATTACTATCGTCTTTAATTACTAAATATAATTTCTCTTCCTTATTTAGTTCATTAAATTCTATAGATATTTCCACATCTACCTTCTCTTCATCTGGGTAGTACTCTACCAACTTAAAATCATGACTTCTTATCCACATTTTTTCTTGGTTAAATTGATTTAATGAATTTTGAACTGAATTACTAATTCCACCGATTCTACTCTCAATATGACTATAATTATTATTTATATTTAAAATCATATTTTCTAAATGTTCAATTTTACTTATCATATTTAGGTTGAAAAATACTGTTACTGCTAGAAGTATTATTAATATTATTGTTACGGTTTTATTATTCATCTAAGTCTCCTATATAACTTTTTCGTATTGAATTTTATAAAGATTGTAATATATTCCTCTATTAGCTAAAAGTTCCTGATGCTTACCCATTTCTTTAATTCTTCCTTTATGCATTACAATGATTTTATCTGCATTTTGAATGGTTGAAAGTCTGTGAGCTACTACCAAAGTAGTTCTACCTTCCATCAATTTTTCCATTGCATCTTGAATAAGCATTTCCGTTTCTGTATCTATATTTGCAGTTGCTTCATCAAGAATAAGTATATCCGGATTAAAGGCTAAAGTTCTTGCAAATGATATCAGCTGTCTCTGTCCAGCTGAGAAAGTGGCTCCCCTTTCATAAACCTTCTGGTCGTATTTATTTTCCAATTTACTGATGAACTTATCTGCATTCACATATTTAGAAGCCTGAAGAATTTCTTCATCTGTTATACTTTCGTCTCTAAGTCTTATGTTGCTTTTTATATCCCCTGTAAAAAGGAAAACATCCTGCTGCATCTGTCCTATTTTTTCTCTTAATTCTTTTAAATTTATATCTTTTATGTTGATCCCATCTACAAGTATTTCACCTTTTTGTATATCGTAGTATCTAGAGATGAGATTTTGAATTGTAGTTTTTCCGGCTCCTGTAGCTCCTACAAAGGCAACTGTTTCTCCCGGTTCTACTGTGAAAGATACATCTTTTAATATCCATTCATCTTCTTTATATTGGAACCAAACATTTTTAAATTCTATTCTTCCTTGTACTTCTTTAAGTTCTTTTGTTACTTTCTTATTTTCTATATACTCTTCTTCGTCCAGTAGATTAAAAATCCTTTCTGATGATGCCATAGATGACTGCATTACGTTAAACTGTTCTGCTAATTCCTGTATTGGTTCAAAGAATTTACTTATATATCTTTGAAATACAACTATTGTACCTATAGTTATGGTCTCTTCTAAAACCATCCTACCACCAAAAGCTATTAGAAGGGCAAATGCTCCTATATTTAACAGATACATCGATGGTCTGTAAATACTAAAAATTTTCAACTGCTCCATATATGATTTTTTTAATTTGGTATTTTCATCATTAAATCTATTATAGACATCTTTTTCTACGGCAAATATCTGAACTATCTTCATTCCACTAACATGCTCAGAAATAAAGGCATTTACACCAGCTACTCTTCTTCTTATTTCTCTGTAGATTTTTCTTGTCTTTTTTCTAAATATCAAGGTAAATAATACAATGAAAGGAATTACCGTGAAAGTAATCAAGGACAATCTAAGGTTATAAGCAATCATAGTTACAATTATACCTATTAAAACGAATATACTTTTTATAGAGTTTACTATAACACTGGTATAAAGCTCATTTAACGTTTCAGTATCGTTAGTTACTCTTGTTACGAGCTTTCCAATAGGATTTTTATTGAAAAATTCTATTGATAGGGATTGAAGTTTTTCAAACATTTCTACCCTTATGTTGTATATTATCTTTTGACCGCTATACTGTAGTATCATTGATTGCACGTAAGTAAGTACAAATATACCTAAAGCTGTACCAAAGTATATGAAAGCTAATCTTACTATTCCAGGGATATCTTCATTTACTATAAATTCATCAACTGCTTTCCCTAATAGTATCGGTTGATAAAGTTCCAAACCTACAACTCCTAAAAGAAGAATTAATGAGATTGTTATCTGAATCCAAAAAGGTTTTGCATATTTTAAGAGTCTCTTCATCAGATTTAAATCTAATGATTTATACTGTTTTTCTTTATTTACGTACTGATTCATTCTATCACATCCCCATTATCGTCTTCTTCCAGTTCTTTTTCCAATAGCTGCTTTTGATATAAACTGTGGTATAGTTTCTCGTTTTCCAAAAGCTCGCTGTGAGTTCCTTTTTCTATAACTTCACCTTCATCTATAACTATAATTCTATCTGCATTTTGTATTGTTGAAATCCTATGAGCTATAATAATAGTTGTTTTATCTTTTCTACCTTCTTTAAGATGACCTAAGATTTTTTCTTCTGTATCTGTATCTACTGATGATACCGCATCGTCTAATATAAGTATTCTAGGGTCCTTTATCAATGCTCTGGCTATAGATATTCGCTGTTTTTGTCCTCCGGACAAGGTAACCCCACGCTCACCAACTAAAGTTTCGTAACCATCTTTAAATTCGATTATATTATCATGAACACATGCTTTCTTTGCTGCTTCTATTATTTCATCCTTACTTTTATCTCTGTGACCAAAATCTATGTTATTGTATATATTATCTGTAAATAGAAAGTTATCTTGAGGTACATATCCTATAGAATCTCTAAGGGTATTTAAAGGTATTTCTAATATATCTTTGCCATCTATAAAAATTGTATTTTTTTCAGGATCGTGAAGTCTTAATAGAAGGTTTACTAGGGAAGTTTTTCCACTTCCCGTTCTTCCGATTATTCCTAATGTTTCACCTCTATTAATATTAAAGGATATATTTTTTAATGCACTTTCTTTTTCTCCATGGTATTTGAAATTTAAATTCTCTACCTTTATATCTCCTTTAATCTCAGTTATAGAATTATCAACATATTCCGTATCCTTAATATCTATCTCTTCATCTAGTATAGTTTCTATTCTTTCTAGAGATGCTCCACCCATAGAAAGTATATTAAATGTAAATCCTATAGCCACCATAGGCCATACCAGCATTCCTATAAACTGTACAAATGCTACAAACTCACCTACCGTAATTGTCCCTAAAATAGATAAGTATCCTCCATATCCAATAACAACAGCTAAACTAAATCCTGAAATGAATCTCATAAATGGTCTCATAAGAACAAATATTTTTAACATTTTTAAGTTTTTATCATAATAGTCTTTAGTAACTTTTTTGAAAGCTTCTATTTCTCTGGACTCTTGAACAAAAGATTTGATAACATATATTCCTGATATTCTCTCCTGAGTAAAATCTGAAAGATCAGAAAAGGCCGCCTGCTTTTCTTTAAATCTCACCCTCATTATTTTTCCAATAATAATTGAGTTAACTATAATCAAAAGCAGGGGTATTCCAGCTAAAAGAGTAAGCTTTAAGTCAATTTCCGTTATCATATTGTATATGGTAAGAGTCCCTATAACAGCTGCATCTACAACCATTAAAACTCCCGGTCCTACGGCCATTCTTACAGCATTTAGGTCATTAGTCATATGAGCCATTATATCCCCGGTTTTATGTTTGTTATAGTACTTTAAGGAAAGTTTTTCCAGATGTCCGAAAAGCTCATTTCTTATATCGTATTCAATAAATCTAGATGTACCAAAGATCATATGTCTCCATACGAATCTACCTACAGCCACTCCTAAACCAATAACAATTACAAGAAAGATATATCTGCTTAGTCCAGCAACTTCAGCTCCTTGAGATTTTAAAAAATCTACAGCCCTACCTATTATTAAAGGAATTCTTAATTGAAGTATGTCTATTATTATAAGAACTAGTATTCCTATTATGTATTTATTTTTATATTTCGAAAAATATTTCCGTAAGTATTCACTTTTAAATATTCCTGATGGTTTCATCTTTAAGTTTTTTTCCATAAATCCTCCAACCTTTTTAGTCAATTTATATTCTATCACAAATCCTTAAAAATAATAATTAAAGCTTTCTTAATTATGTATATACAAAAACAAAATATCCGGTCCACTGG
>JAWSUU010000202.1:0-4232 GCA_033549325.1 Bacillota bacterium
ATTTGGTGTCATAATCCTGAAAGTATAGATGGCAGAAAAGAGTTTTTATACAATAAGGATAATTGTGTTTTATGTGGGGAATGTGTAAAAACATGCCCCGAAAGTGCATTATTAATTGAAGATGGGAAACTTAAATGGAATAGAGAAAAATGTACTTTTTGTGGAGAATGTGAAATAGCTTGTGTTTATAGAGCAAGAGAAATAGTAGGTAAAGAGTATTCTATTGAGGAAATTCTTACGGAAATAGATAAAGATAAAATAATATATGAAGAATCAGGAGGAGGAGTTACTGTTTCTGGTGGAGAGCCATTAAATCAGATAGATTTTGTGGAAAAACTACTTTCGAGATTGAAAGAAAAGAATATACATACAGCTGTAGATACAAGTGGACACACAAGCTGGAGAAATTTAGAAAGAATAGCTGAAACTGTGGATTTATTTCTTTATGATTTTAAAATATTTGATGAAGAAAAACATAGAAAATTCATAGGGAAATCTAATAAATTAATTTTAGAGAATTTAAAAAAACTTGATAAAATACATGATAATATCAATATAAGAATGCCTTTGATTTTAGGAACAAAAGAAAGTATTAATACAGATGATGAAAATATAAAATCTGCGATAAAATTTTTAAAAGAAACAAATATTAAAAAAGTAAGCTTGCTACCCTATCACAATGGGGCTTTACATAAATACAAAAAAATAGGAAAGAACTACAACAATTCGGAAATGAAACGACCAAATAAAGAACTAATAGAACTTATAAAAAATAAATTCGAAAACAATGGATTCATAGTGAAAATCGGTGGATAAGGAGGATTTAATGTGAGAAGAAGTACGGAGAGAACTAAAAAATTAAGGCAGGTAAGTGTATCTACAGAACCTAAACTTAGCCTTGAAAGAGCTAAGATAGAAACAGAAGTATACCAAAAATATGCAGGAGTTAAGGAAATTCCTGTGTTGAGAGCAATGGTATTTCAAGAACTTATGAGAAAAAGGAAACTATATATTGGTGAGGGAGAAATAATAGTAGGAGAAAAAGGATTCGAACCTCAAATAGCTCCGACCTTCCCAGAACTATGCTGTCATACTTTAGAAGATTTTGATGTGATGGAAAAAAGAGACACCATAACATTTAAAGTATCTAAAGAAGATAGAAAAATTCATAAAGAAAAGATCATTCCATATTGGGAAAATAGATCGACACGACATAAACTTTTAGATAATATGACGGAAGAATGGACTAACTGCTATGAAGCAGGAATATTCACTGAATTTATGGAACAAAGAGCACCTGGGCATACAGTTGCTGATGATAAATTTTATAAAAAAGGTTTTAAAGATTTAAAAAAAGAAATTGAAGAAGAAATTCAAAACTTAGATTATTTAAATGACACTGAGGCTTATAAGAAAAAAGCAGAATTAGAGGGAATGAGTATAGCTTGTGATGCTATCATAACATACGGAAAGAGATACTCAGAATATGCTGAGAAACTTGCTGCTGAAGAAACAGATATTGAAAAAAAGAAAGATTTTCTTTTAATAGCTGAAAATTGTAAAGTAGTACCAGAAAATAAACCGGAAACTTTTGCTCAAGCGGTTCAGATGTATTGGTTTGTGCATATAGGTGTTACTATGGAATTAAATACTTGGGATGCATTTTCTCCGGGAAGATTGGATCAATATTTATATCCTTTCTATAAAAAAGAACAAAAAGAAGGAACTATAACAAGAGATAAAGCCAAGGAAATATTAGAGTGCTTATGGATAAAATTCAACAACCAACCTGCACCTCCAAAAGTTGGAGTGACAATGCTTGAAAGTGCAACATATACAGATTTTGCTAATTTGAACACTGGAGGAATCAACCCTGAAACGGGAGAAGATGGAGTAAACGATGTCTCTTATATTATATTAGATGTGATGGATGAGATGAAACTTCTGCAACCAAGTTCTAACGTTCAGATAAGTGTTAAAAATCCTAAGAATTTTATAAAGAGAGCCTGTGAAGTATCTAGAGAAGGTTGGGGTCAACCTGCCTTTTACAATACTGAAGAATTAATTGAAGAACTTCTTCAAGCAGGAAAGGATATTAAAGATGCTAGATATGGTGGATCAAGTGGTTGTGTTGAGACAGGGGCTCAAGGGAGAGAAGCATATATACTTACAGGTTATTTTAATATTCCTAAAATATTTGAAATCACATTAAACAACGGTTTTGATAAAAGAACTGGAAAACAATTAGGTTTAAAAACCGGAAATCCTAGAGAATTTAAAACATATGAAGAACTGTTTGAAGCCTATAAAAAGCAGTTGAAACATTTTGTTGATATAAAAATAAAAGGTAATAATAAGATAGAGAGAATATTTGCGGAGCATATGCCGTCACCATTTTTATCTACGGTAGTAGATGACTGTATAAAAAAAGGAAAAGACTATAATGAAGGTGGAGCAAGATACAATACAAGATATCTTCAAATTGTTGGGATAGGAACGATTACTGATGCTCTTGTTGCAGTTAAGAAAAATGTGTTTGAAGATAAGAGATTTACAATGGATGAACTAATGAAAGCCCTTGATAATAACTTTGAAGGACATAGTAAAATAAGAAATATAGTTTTAAACTATACACCTAAATACGGCAATGATGATGATTATGCAGATGATGTAATGATTGAAACCTTCAATACAGTTAACGATATGATAACAGGTAGACCGACGGTTTTTGGAGGCACTTATAGAATAGATATGTTGCCAACTACATGTCATATATACTTTGGAAAAGTTACAGGAGCTACATCAAATGGTAGATTAGCAGAAAAGCCTCTAACAGATGGGATATCTCCTGAAAAAGGAGCAGATAGAAACGGACCAACTGCAGTTATAAAGTCTGCTTCTAAAATGGACCACGTAAGAACTGGAGGAACTCTACTAAATCAGAAATTTACGCCGGATGTTTTAGAAGGCGAAGAAGGAATAGAAAACTTTGCATCCTTTATTAGATCTTACTTTAAAATGGGAGGCCACCACATTCAGTTCAATGTAATACATAAAGATACCTTACTAGATGCTCAGGCTAATCCTGATGAGTACAAAGACCTAATAGTAAGAGTGGCAGGCTACAGCGATCATTTTAATAACCTGGAAAAAGCTTTACAGGATGAAATAATTGAAAGAACTGAACAAGATATTTAGTTTATTTCCATCCATATATTAGATAAAAGGATAATCATTAATATGATTGTCCTTTTATGTTATAATGTATTCAATAAAACTAACAAAGAGGTATAAAATGAATTACGAAAAGATTATGGAAATTGTTGCAAATAATATAGATGACGGTATTTTTATAGTAAATAAAGAGGGGAAGGTAATATTTTACAACGAATCTGCAAACAATCAGGCAGGAGTTAGTGTTGATAATGCAGTGGGTAAACATATGCTCGAAATTTTTCCGAAACTTACAGAGGATACCAGCACCTTATTGAGAGTATTAAGAACTGGGGAACCCATAATAGGAGATATTCTGAGCTATTATAACTCCAACCTGAAAAGGGTTACTATTTTAAGCACCACACTACCTATATATGAAGATGCAGAGTTGGTTGGAGCAGTAGAAATAGCAAAAGATATGGGTGTTTACAAAGAATTTAACGAAAAAATAAATAAAATAAAAGATAATAAGGGAATAAAGTCAGAGAATAAAGAAATTCAGTACAGTATAGATAGTATAATAGGAAATTGTAAAAAAATAGCAGACGTAAAAAACAAAATAAAAAAGATAGCTAACAGTAATGCACCTGTTATGGTAACAGGCGAAACTGGTACAGGAAAAGAACTTGTAGTTCAGAGTATTCACAGTTACAGTAACAGATGTAATAAACCTTTTATAGCACAAAATTGTGCTGCCATTCCAGTAACTTTACTAGAAAGCATCCTTTTTGGGACAGCTGTTGGAAGCTTTACCGGTTCTAAAGATTCTCCAGGGTTATTTGAATTAGCTGATGGAGGGACTCTCTTTTTGGATGAGATTAATTCTATGGACTTACCTCTGCAGGCTAAGCTGCTTAGGGTAATTCAAGATGGTTGCGTCAGAAGAATTGGAGGAAATGAAACAAGAATAGTAGATGTGAGAATTGTTACTGCAATGAACATTTCTCCAAAAGAAGCTCTTGAAGAAGGAAAATTGAGAGAAGATATGTTTTTTAGACTGAATGTACTTAATATAG
>JAWSUU010000203.1:0-4146 GCA_033549325.1 Bacillota bacterium
ATTTATAGTCCTCTAGCTTACGTCTCATTTACATCATCCTTGTTATAATACTTTAGTTTTCTTTCTAATAGTTCTTCCCTTTTTAGTGCTAATGCTTCTACCGGACTTGAATGTCCTCCACCTTTAACAAAGGGTTGTGTAAAGTCCATAGTTTTTATAAAACTTGTCTCATAATCAACTTCTTCCATAAGTTCTTTTATAAAGAGACTTTCTCTAACTTTCTTTAAGGCTTTATCTCTAACTTGCCCTATTCTTCCGGTGCTTACTTTGTGAATTTCTGCTATCTGTTTGAAGGTATAGCATTTACCCTCTTCGTTAAGTCCGTAATACATGATTATAGAGTCTAACTCTATCGGCTCAAGCTTATACTTAAACTCATCTATAAACTGCTCTATAAATACTTTTGATTCTGCTATGTCTTCAGGAGTAGGTCCATCATCTGCTATCGCATCCAATAAGGATATTTCTTCTCCTTCTCCAGCTATAGGTCTATCTAAGGAATCAACCTCTTCTGATGCTTTGATTATTGCCTTAATCTTAGATACTGGAAGCTCCATTCTTTTTGATAGCTCTATAACTGTTGGTCTTTTATTTTCGTCTTTAAGTATTTGTTTTTTTATCTTTTCTAGATCTGATATTAGTTGCAGCATCCCTATTGGTACTCTAACTGTTCTTTCAGTGTTTCCTATTGCTCTAGTTATATATTGTTTTATATGCCATACTGCATAGGTTGAAAACTTCGCTCCTTTGTTTGGATCATATTTATCAACTGCTTTTATTAATCCTAAAATGCCTTCTTGAAAGAGATCTCCTTCTGTTAAAAAAGTTTGAAAGCTATATTTATCAGCAACCCATTTAACCAGCCTAGTATTATGTATTATTAGCTTATCTCTACACTTGTTATCTGTTTTGGCTTTTACTGCAAGTTTATTATTTTCATCTGCTGGGAGTTCTTCGGGTAATGTTTGATAAAAATGTCTCTGGATAAAATTCATTTAACAACCCCTTTTAATTTATTTAGCTATTTTCTAAAAATTATTAAGTAAATTCATCTATAGGCTTTTCTTTCGTCTCCATCCAGGCTAAGTTTTTTCTACTGCTCCAGTTGAAGTTATAACAAATATAATTCCCATTCTCTTCAATTTCTAAAAGAGTCCCTGTCTCATCATCAAAGTATGTGTTAATCTTTGGAAGGTCAGGAAAATATCTATTTTTTAAAACTGCTATTTCTCCACTTATTCCGCTGTCAATCTTTTCCTTGTCGTAATGCCTTGTTACAGCTATTATGTTATCCGCTTTATTGTAGATATCGGATGTTCCGCTTATAGCTTCAAAGTCCATACTCTGGCCTTTAGATACCGTCTTATTTGGATGTAATACTAATATAATGTGGATGCCTTCGGCTTTTGCTAAGTCGCAGCACCTTTGAATAAAATCCGCTTGAGCTTCAAGTTTTTCAGATGCTTTTTCTACACTTAAGACACTCATTAAATTATCTATTACTAATAAATCAGGCCTTCGGATTTTAACTTCAATTTTTAGGAAGGAAAATAATTCACTTGTAGTCTTAAGCTTAGATTCTCCTTTGTTAAAAAGAATAAATTTTCCTTTATGCCATTTTCTAAGGTCTTTGATAACTTCTTCTTTTGGCTCTTTGAAATACCTTCTATTTATTTTCTTATAGTTATACAGCTCTTTATCTCTTCCTATAACTATTTTATATAAGTTATTTATTATAGCTTCTTGAATTCCTTCGCCGGAGATTAGAAAGGTTTTATTCTCTTTATCAATAGCATTAGCTATGATTTGATTTACTAATGTACTTTTCCCGCCGTTGGATCTTCCTGTTATAAGTGTTAAGCATCCAGGGGCTAAATCGTTTATAGCTGTATCAATAGATTTTAGTCCTGTTGGTATATAGTTTCCTTCTACTGCTTCCATTCCCTTATACGGATCTAAATCTAAATCCCTGAAACCTTCAAGCTTAGATGAAGCACTTCTAATTAAATTCTTTACTTGATCCTGTCCATATTTATAATAAACTTCGTTTACATCCTTACAGCCTTTGAATTGCTGCTTACTTGGAAAACTAACCTTATTTCCAAACTCTTCAAGGAATTTTCTTTCCATTTCCTGACCGGCTTTGTCGTTATCTCCTACAACTATTATTGATTTGAATTTATCTAGGAAGTTTTTTTCCTGATTTAATAGCTTACTTAATGAATTTGCACCTGTACCAACTGAAGCAGTTGAATTGAATCCGCTTTGATGTATAATCATTGAATCAAATTCTCCCTCAGTGAGTATCAGCATTGATGTATCTTTTATATTATCCTTGTTAAATAGTCCAAACTTTGAGCCTTTAGCTGAATAATACTTAGGAATATCTTTTTTCATGTTCTTTATTTTTATACCTGTTATCTTTTCATCCTGATAATAAGGGATAGCTATATCTCCATTGATGTTTTTAAGCTTGAAATATAACCAGGTTTCCTGTTTTAATTTTCTTTTTTTAAGATATTCTATCTGTTTATCAGTTAGTTCGGTCAATTCGTCATGCTCAAACTTGCTTTTTTTATTCACTGGCTTAGCTCCCGATTTTATTTGATGTTTACTCATAATCTCTTTATGAGATAGGTTTTCAAATTCCTTATAGTATCTGTATATATCAATCTTTTCTCCGCAAGTGAAGCAGTAAAACTGCAAAGCCTCTGCATCCCATGACATGCTTGGATTTTTATCTCCATGATTATGAGCGGATGTATTAAAGCATCTGTATTTAGTTCCTTTTTTCTCTAAAGGGATTCCCGCTGAAATAATTCTTTCTGCTTCCTGTCCTATTCTTTGCTTTAATTCGTCAATCTGCATCTTTGCACCTACCCATCATAATAAGTAATTTTCTTTTTAACCTCTTCAGCTTTTCTTATTTTCTCTTTGTGTTTCTGATCTATCTCTTCTTGAATATCCTCATCTGTTATATATTTGATTTTCCCAGTTGGTTTAACTAGATTTTCTTCTTTTCTCTTAGCTTCTTCTAAATAATCAACGTATCCGCTGTTTAGAAAAGTAGATCCATAAGGAATAAACTGTTTATCCTTGCCTCTCATGTCTTCTTTAAACAATTTGATAGCTTTTACTAAATCCTTTTCTCCAACTTTATTAAATAATATTTTTTTCTGTTTATCTGAAACTTTAGCCTTACCTTTTTTCTTTGGTAGGAGCTTCCAAATCTTCTCAAAAAAATCATCAATCAGCATTTCTTTATATTTTTCTTTATTATTTCTTTCTTGGTTGTCAGTTTTGTCAACCTTATACTTGTCAGACTTGTCAATGATAGGCTTGTCTGTTTTGTCATTGTCAGACTTGTCATTGTCAGACTTGTCAATGTCAATATTGTCAATAGTATCTTTATCAACTGTCCACTCATTAAATTTCTTGTTAAAACCTATTTTTCTTGTTCTAGATTTATTTTCAACTTCAATTAAAATTTTATTTTCTAATAATGATTTAACTTCTCTTTGAACTTGTCTAAAACTGCATCCAGTAGCTTTTGTTAAAAAAGATAATGATAAGTCATGATGTTTTCTGCCAAAGCCATACGTATATCTCCAAACAATATATAAAACTCTATGCTGGGTAGGACTTAATTTAACGGTAGCCATTACCTCTAATATTGTATTAGCTATCCTGGTGTATCCATTCTCTAGTTGAACATCATTTTTCGTCATGTCATGCCTCCCACCTCTTATGCTGTCTTTTATTCCAAAGATAATTAGCTAAGTCTTTTGCATATGAGAATAAATTTCGGCTTCCATCAGCATATATTTTACTCTTAACAGCTTCTATATTACTTCCTTGTAATTGTCTCGGATCTGCATCCTGTAAATATAAAAGTTCAGCATATTCAATTACTGTTTTTTTTTCTTCTTCTGTCAGTCCCTTTAAAAATTTATATTCTATATAATTATTCATAGCTCTAACCCTTCTCTTGATGCTTCTTCTAACCATTGTTCAAAAAGAGGAACATTGATTTTAATAATAGAGTTTACTTTAATGTGAGGTATAGGAGAATTTTCAGATTTTACAAGCTCATAAAGTTTATCTCTACCTATAGCAGAATATCTCCTTGCACATTCTGGAACTGAT
>JAWSUU010000204.1:0-4073 GCA_033549325.1 Bacillota bacterium
CTATGAATACGGATTATTCCCAACTAATAATACCTTTTTCAGATAATATAATTGATATAGGCATACTGTATATACCATTTGCTGTAATAGTGGTACTAGGATTGGTAAACAGTGTGAATCTTACTGATGGATTAGATGGACTCGCATCTAGTATTACAATAATTGTTTCTTTTACATTAGCATATATTTTATATGATAAATTTCCAAGTTTTGATTATAATAGCATTTTATATTCTATAAGCATAGCAGGAGGAACACTAGGATTTCTAGTATACAACAAACATCCTGCAAAAATCTTTATGGGAGATGTTGGTTCTCTAGCATTAGGAGGAGCATTATCATATATTTTCCTAGTAAATAAACTTATTTTATTTATTCCTATATTAGGAGGCATTTATTTTTTAGAATCCCTATCAGTAATAATTCAAGTAGTATCTTATAAAACTAGAAGAAAGAGAGTTTTTTTGATGAGTCCCATTCATCATCATTTTGAAGAATTAGGATGGAAGGAAACGAAGGTAGTAAAATTATTTGTGATGACATCAATTGCACTAAGCATAGTAACAATAATAGGAATTTAGGAGATTTGAATGAAAAACCAAAACATTTTAGTTTATGGAACAGGAATATCCGGAGTAGCAGCAGTTAGAGGATTAAATAAATTAAATAAAAATATTTATCTTTATGATGATAATAAAGTAATAGATGAAATAAACAAGATAGATGGATTAAAAGATACCGAATTTTATTTTTTGAATAAAATCGAAGATATAAATTTTGATAAAATTGATATTGTTATTAAAAGTCCTAGTGTACCATTAGACTCTCAAATGATAAATAAAGCAGTAGAAAAAAACATACCGGTTTTAAGTGATTTAGAAATGGCTTATAGATTGACAGATAAAGATTTAATAGTAATAACAGGAACAAACGGAAAAACTACTACAACAGCATTGACTTATAAAATTATAGTGGATAATGGAATAGATGCAGGATTAACAGGAAACATAGGTTCAGGTATTATGGAAGATATTTTGGAAGAAAAAGAAATTTTTGTTGTTGAAGGAAGTAGTTACCAATTGGCTTCTACCTTCAAATTAAAACCGAAGGTTGCAGTAATTACCAATATATCACCGGACCATTTAAACTGGCACGGTAGCTTTGAGAATTATATTCAGGCAAAGTTAAACATCAGTAGCAATCAAGATAACACGGATTACTCTGTGCTAAATTTTGAAGATAAAGTAATTAGAGATAATATAGATAAATTTAATTCTAAAATTATATTCTTTAGTTCGAAAAATCAGTTGGAGGAAGGTATATTTATAAAAGATAAAAAAATAGTGTACAAAAGTAAAGAAAGCACTAAAGATATTATAGAATTAAAAGATATAAATATTCCGGGAGAACATAACATTGAAAATATAATGGCTGCCGCTGGTGTAGCTATAGCTCTTGAGCTTTCAATAGATAAGGTAAGAAATTCTATAATGGATTTTAAAGGTGTGGAGCATAGATTAGAGTTGGTAAAATCATCGATAAATAATGTGAAATTTTATAATGATTCTAAAGGAACGAATCCGGATTCAACAATTAAAGCAGTAAAAGCTTTAAAAGAAAATATTGTAATAATTTTAGGTGGCTATGATAAAGATAGTAGTTTTGATGAATTGATCAAAGTTTTTAACAACAAAGTAAAATATGCTGTTGTACTAGGAGAAACCCGTAATAAAATAGCCAACACTTTAGAAAAATATAATTACACTAATTATAAAATTGTTGATAATTTAGAGGATGCAATTAAAGAAGCAATCACTAAATCACAAAAAGGATACAAAATATTATTATCTCCAGCTTGTGCAAGTTGGGATATGTATACAAGTTTTGAAGAAAGAGGAACTCACTTTAAAAATATAATAAAAGATTTAGAAAAGGAAGATTAATATGGAGAAAGCCAATAAATCTATAGATTGGATTTTATTGATATTTATTGTTGTACTAGTTCTTATTGGATTTATGATGGTTTTTAGTTCAAGTTATCCAGATGGATATTATAATTTTGATGGTAATGGATTTTACTTTTTTGAGAAACAACTAATAGCCGGAATAATTGGAATCATAGCCATGTTTATAGCTAGTTTTGTTAATTACAGAATATACAGAAAACTAAGTATAGTTTTTTTGTTTTTCTCAATTATAGCTGGTATATCCCTTTTTACAGCATACGGTACGGAAGCAAATGGAGCACAGAGATGGATTAACATTGGACCTATGACCTTACAACCTTCTGAGATTATTAAGGTTAGTTCGATTATTTATTTAGCTTATTTATTAGAGAAAAAAAACAAAGTTATTCACAAATTTAAAGAAGGATTTGTTCCGGTAATTTTTTGGATAGTATTTTTTGGAGGGCTTATCGTTATTCAAAAAGACTTAAGTACAAGTATGGTTCTGGTATTAACATTGGGAATAATGTTTTTTGTTTCTGGTGCTAATCTTTTTTATATATTTATATCTTTAGGTCTTTTAGGAGGAGCATCTTATTATTTAATAATTCAAGAACAGTACAGAATAGATAGGGTTCTTTCTTTTTTAGATCCTTTTAAATATAAACTTTCCTTAGGTTGGCAAGTTGTACAATCCTTATATGCCTTTGGTACAGGAGGACTAATAGGTACAGGTCTTGGTCAGAGCAGACAGAAGTTTTTTTATATACCTGAGCCATATAATGATTTTATTTTTTCAATTATTGGAGAAGAAGTTGGATATATAGGAGCAATTTTAGTAATAGTATGTTATATTATAGTGATATGGCGTGGATTAAGGATAAGCATCAATGCTGATGATTTATTTGGAGCTTATATAGCTACAGGGATTACAAGTTTGATAGGAATTCAAGCTTTTATACATATAGCAGTGGTTACATCCTCAATGCCTCCTACTGGAATAGCACTACCATTTATTAGTGCTGGAGGTACGTCATTAGTTATTTTGCTTGGTTCTATAGGGATACTGTTAAATATTTCTAAGCATGCAGATATATAAGAGAGGTAATATGAAGATAATAATAACTGGTGGAGGTACTGGTGGACATATAATACCAGCATTAGCAATTTTAGATATTATAAAAGATAAATATAAGGATGTTTCAATAATATATTTGGGAAGCAAGGATAGTTTAGAAGAGGAACTGGCCGTAAAAGAGGGGTATACTTTTAAAGTTGTCAAAACAGGGTATATAGATAGAAAATTTTTCTCTATTCATAATTTAAAAAGTATATTTAAAAATATAGCCGGAGTATTTCAATCCTTAAATATTATTAGAAAATTTTCTCCGGATTTGATTATTGGTACAGGAGGATATGTCTCAGGACCAGTTGTCTTTGCTGGAAAAATTCTTAAGAAAAAAATAATAATTCACGAACAAAATGCTTATCCTGGAATTACCAACAAAATAACCGGTAGATTCTCGGATAAAATCATGATTGGCTTTAATGAAGCTTCAAAATATTTTAAAGACAAATCAAAAATAGTTTTTACTGGCAATCCTATAAGAAAAGAAATTATTAGTGTTGATTATAATGAATCTAGAAATTATTTTGGCTTAATGGAAGGAGATTTTTTTGTATACTCTTTTGGAGGCAGTGGAGGGCAAAGAACAATTAATGAAGCAATTATGAATTCTTTACAAACATTAAAAAATAAAAAAAATATACGATGGTTGCATGTAACTGGAAAAAATCATTATGAAAATTTCATGAAGAAGGTGGAAAAGGAAGGTATAATTATACCGGAAAATGTTGAAATAATTGAGTATATGTATGAAGCGCCTAAGGCACTAATGGCAAGTGATTTAGTGATTGGGAGTGCAGGAGCTATATCAATAGCAGAGATTGTTTATCTTGGAAAACCTAGTATTTTAATACCAAAAAAATATACAGCTGAAAACCATCAATTCTATAATGCAAAGGAAATAGAAGATAAAGGAGCAGGAAAAGTCATTTTAGAAGATGAATTAAACTCAGAAATATTAATTGATAATGTTTTTGATATAATGGATAATGAAAAAAGAA
>JAWSUU010000205.1:0-4057 GCA_033549325.1 Bacillota bacterium
GGATTGCTAAAGAATGGGTGGTAATTCACGACTACAATAAAAAAAGAAATCTCCTTACAACAATAGTAGAATGGCTTGAAAGAGGAGACTATTTTAGATTTATAAAAAATGCAGAAAAAGAAATGAAAGACTGCTCTCAGGAAATGGAAGAGTGTTTTTCAGAAGTCAGAGTAGTAAACGTAGGGGAAAGAGCTGCCTGGTATATATGCAAACCTAAATAAAAAGAAGCTACATAAAGCAGCTTCTAGTAAACCCGACCTTATTGAAATTATTATCTGGATGATAATCTAAGAGTTTAATTTTAAACTTATTTATTTCTATTTGATGAGTACTGAGATAAAAATCCATGTTTCATCCAATCCACATCAATCCAACCTTTGTTTCTTCAATAAAATTATCAACTACATCAGTATCCATCAAACTCTTCATGGCAAGCTCATTTTCAAAGTATTCTCGTGATTCTTCATTGTTTCCAATCAAATTTATAGATTCCGGTTTTTTATCCTCTTCAAAAAGAGGATCTATCTCATAATATGATTTTTCCTCTGGATTATCGCTACAACCAGCAATAAAGGTTGATATTAATACAATTACTAAAATAATACTTAATTTTGACTTCATAATAGCCTCCATAATAAATTATTGTTTATCTACTAAATCTCTTAAAATGTTATCAGAATTTTTGGCAAGATTTTCAATATGCTTATTGTAGGTAAAATATGTAATGGCATAGATAAAAAGGTGGATTATTACTAAACATACTATTTTAACTTCAGGACCGCCTCTTGTTATTTTATTACCTATAAAATAATAGAAGAATATAAAAAAAGTTAAACCTCTAATTACATTTGGTATATATTTTTTAAAATTTTTTTCCATGTTAAAAGCAGAGACAAAAATGAATTCTAAAATTCCTTGTATACCTAAAAATAGATATACTAAAATCGGGAAATATATACTCATGCTCATATCAAAATTTTTCGAAAGCAATAACATTCCTCCAAAAATAATAATAAATGTAAGAGCTGAAGATTTAATGGTAGTTAAAAATATCTCTAACTTACTAGGTCCCCTACTATTTTCGATAATTTCCTTAGTAAATTCATCAACATTATCACCTAGTTCATCTCTTAGGGTAGTACCCCTAAGCTTCATTTCCTGAGCCATACCTATCAAATCTCTCTTAACAATCTGCTTATCATAACTATTCATAAGGTATTCATTCATATTGTCAGTAATATTTCTTATGAGGCCAAGATCATCAAGCATAATTTTGCGAGATTCTTTATTATTTTCTTTTTTTAATTCTTTAATTAAGTTCATTTTACTTCCTCCATTATCCTATCAACAGAATTCCTAACATCTCTCCAAATTTCTAAGAATTCATATAAATAATCTTCTCCTAAGGATGTTAGGTAATAGTGTTTCCGTTTTGGTCCTAAAGGAGACTCTTTATACTTTGCTGTAATAAGATTTTTTCTCTCCAGGCGTACTAAAAGAGGATATATGGTGCCTTCTTTAGCATCAGTAAATCCATATTCCTTTAATTTAGAGACAATATCATAACCATATGTTTCGTTTTTGCTTATTATTTTAATTATACAACCTTCTAAGGTTCCCCTCATCATTTGTGAAGGATCTACCATAAAAAACACCTACCTTGTGCTACATAATAGCAACTACATTGTACCACATAGTAGAAAAGTTATCAATTATGAATTTAAATTGATTTATTAATTTTATTATGAAATATTTGACAAAATAAGTTAAGAGTTTTATAATTTGAATCAAATAAGACAATTTAATATTAATCGCTTAATTCTTAATAAAGAAGCGGGGGACCCAATTTTCATGGGGCGAATTCTAATTAGATAGGATAATTCTTTCAATCCGAGCCCGACAGCTAACCTCGTAAGCGTTGAAGGAAGAGGACCCACAAGCCAAAGGATTCTCTTTGGCGATTTTTGTTTTTTGTAATAAAGGACGGTGGTTTTATGAAAAATAGAGGAATTAAATTTAAGATATTACTTATATTCATTCTGATATTTATTTTATTAGCTATAAATAGTATATGGTCAATTATAAATTTTAATAGTCTTAGTAACTCTATTGAGAATATTATGGAATCCAACTACAAAACAATAGAAGCAGCTCAAAGTATGACTGTAGCTATAGAAAGACAGGATAGTGCTGAATTGGAACAGATGTTTTCAAATAGTGATATAAATTCAAGTTCCTTTAGAGAGAATGAAGTAGAATTTTTAAGAAATTTATCAAGAGCTGAAGATAATATCACTGAAGAAGGCGAAGCTGAAATCTTAAGTAGAATTAATACTTTATATATTGAGTATGTTGATAAATATTCCATTCTTGTAGATATCTAAAATAATGAGGGGTCTAATTCAGCTAAAGAATACTACTATAATGAAATCCTACCTCTTTTCGAAGAAACGAAAGAAGAAACAAGAAAACTTTTAACATTAAATCAATTGAGTATGGTTTCAAGAAAAGATAGGGCACACGACATTTCAACGAGTGCAACATTCTCAACAATGCTTATATCTATTTTAACTATAATAATAGGAATAGTAATGGCTATATATTTGAGTAATAAAGTTGTTAAACCAATTCAAGATTTAATAACTAAAATTAAAAAAATAGCTGAAGGAGATTATAAACAGCAGTTGGATATTTCGGGTAGTGATGAAATTGCAAGATTAGCAAAAGAATTCAATACCATGACACAAAAATTACAATCTTATGAACTTTTAAATATAAAAAAATTGATGGAAGAAAAACAAAAATCTGATGCTATTGTAGAAAGTATAAGTGATGGTATAATAGTTACAAATGATGAGCATAAAATATTACTTGTAAATAGAGCAGCGGAAAAAGCCTTGGATATAAGAGAAAAGGAAGCATTAAACAGACATTTCCTTGAAGTTATTAAAAAAGAAGATATTTTTGAAATCATTGAAAAAGTAAAAGATAAATCACCAAATTACGAATATAAAAAGTATTTAGACATATCATTGGAAGTAGATGGGAAAAATGAATACTATAGATTAAACGTAAGACCAATTACAACTAGAGAAGGTGAAAACATAGGTGTTGTAACTCTTATGCAAAACATTACTAAGTTAAAAGAAGTTGATCAAATCAAATCGGATTTTGTTTCAACTGTTTCTCATGAATTTAGAACACCATTAACTTCCATAACAATGGGTGTAGGTCTTTTGCTTGATGAAGTTCCAGGACCAATTAATGAAGAGCAAAAGGAACTAGTAGAAGCTATTGAAGAAGATTCAGAAAGATTAAGAAAGCTAGTAAGTGACTTGCTGGATTTATCAAGAATGGAATCAGGAAATATAAAAATGGATATTGAAAGGCATAATCTTAAGGATATACTAGATAATGCTATAAAACCTTTCAAGAGACAGTTTGAAGAGCAGGATGTTGATATAGAGTTAAAAATTAGAAAGAATTTATCCGACGTAAAGGTTGATTTTAACAAAATTTCCTGGGTTTTTACAAATCTTATCGGTAACGCTTTAAGATATCTACCCGAGGATAAAAAAGGTAAAATAATCATAAATGCTAAAGAGACTGCTAACAAAATGTTGATTTCAGTTTCTGATAATGGGAAAGGTATATCAGAAGAATATCAGCAAAAAATATTTGAAAAATTTATTCAGGCAAAAGATAACGATAATAAAGGTGGCACAGGATTAGGTCTAGCAATAAGTAAAGAAATAGTTAATGCACATGGCGGAGAAATATGGGTTAAGAGTAAAATAGGAGAAGGTAGCACATTTTATTTTACTGTGAAATTAGGTTAAATAGGAGACTGGCATGAAAAAGATACTAATAGTAGAAGATGAAAAAAATATAATATTGTCACTAAAAATGTATTTAAAGAAAAAAGAATATGAGGTTTATGTTTCAAAAAATGGTGTAGATGCCGTTAAAGATGCACAAAAAATATTACCGGATTTAATATTTCTTGATATTGTTTTACCCGGCATGAATGGGTACTTAGTATGTGAAGCTTTAAAGG
>JAWSUU010000206.1:0-4035 GCA_033549325.1 Bacillota bacterium
GTTATTAGAATACCTAAGAGGAATTGAAACTCGTTTATTTGTTCAATAATACCCATCTGCATATCTGTTATTAGAATACCTAAGAGGAATTGAAACTTAATAAAGCCCAATCTAATATTGTTATTCCGAAAAGTTATTAGAATACCTAAGAGGAATTGAAACTTGCATTGATTAACTATGTACTATTTCCAGACCAAGGTTATTAGAATACCTAAGAGGAATTGAAACGTCCACTTCTCCTTATATACTCTTTTGAGTGTTATTGTTATTAGAATACCTAAGAGGAATTGAAACTATAAAAAAAATGATAGCCAAACGACTATCAATGTTGGTTATTAGAATACCTAAGAGGAATTGAAACGCAACAGAAGAAGCATACTATAAAGACAGAGAACCGTTATTAGAATACCTAAGAGGAATTGAAACATAGAATCCCACCTTCGGCACCATTCGCACAAGAACGTTATTAGAATACCTAAGAGGAATTGAAACCAGAAGGAAGAACTCGTTCAAGGGGGTTTGAAAGCGTTATTAGAATACCTAAGAGGAATTGAAACACTGGAAGGTAGTAGAAGATCAGGACGGAAAGGTAATGTTATTAGAATACCTAAGAGGAATTGAAACTAGCGATAAAGAAAGTTGGATAAGCTTTAGATTCTCGTTATTAGAATACCTAAGAGGAATTGAAACACTCATATACAGTAGGTTTGCTAATTTTTAATACTTTGTTATTAGAATACCTAAGAGGAATTGAAACCATTCCTTGACAGTTCCAACCCCTTCGGGGCTTGGGTTATTAGAATACCTAAGAGGAATTGAAACACGTTATATCCTTCTGACGATACATTAAGAATTTTCGTTATTAGAATACCTAAGAGGAATTGAAACCTGCTTCTAGTTGGTCTTGTGAAAGGCTGGGTATCAGGTTATTAGAATACCTAAGAGGAATTGAAACTTTTCATTGAGCCATTCATTTTTTTAGAATGTTTTTGTTATTAGAATACCTAAGAGGAATTGAAACGGGACCCAACATTCTTGAAGCTACGAGAGTAAATTTTGTTATTAATACATCTATTAAGAGTTTATAAAAATGGGTTTGTTTTAATGGTAATATAATAAATTTTATTTTTCATTTCTTCTGTTTCACTATATAATATAAATAATGAAAAAATAAATAAGAAGGTGAAATAATGATACCTAGACATGAAATGACACTAACGGATAAACCATACAAAATTGATGAGAAAAATTATGAAAGATTTCCTGTAACAAGACAGGCTTTTGCTACTTTAAGTTATAAAGATACCGGAGATATTGGGTATAATTTTTGGTTTGATAAAATGATGAGGAACATGGCAGTAAAGATGCAAAAAGGTATAGAAGGAAGAAAACAGGAACACAATGCCCTGGATTTTGGTGCCAATTCCCTTAATCTTTTATTGGGAAACTACGGAAAACCTAATACTCAATTTTTAAAATGGGATCCTCTATTTACCCCTGATATGATGCAGGAAAATTCTGTTGATTATGACTCGGATAAACTAACATCAATGGTAAAAGAAGCAGCAGTTTTTTACGGCGCAGATCTTGTAGGTGTTACAGATTTAGATCCTAAATGGGTATTCTCTCAAGATATGGTAAAACCTTTTGTTATTAAAGAAGCAGACAAACCAAAGGAAACTGAGGGAGAATTTGTAATACCTCAATCCCTAAACAAAGTTATTGTAATGGCTGTTGCAATGAATGTTGATATGACGAAAACATCTCCCAGCGTTAAAGCAAGTGCGACTACATCTTTAGGATATTCAAGGATGGGTATTACAGCTGTCGCTTTAGCAGAATACATAAGAGGATTAGGATATCAAGCCATACCTACTATGAATGATACAGCTCTCAGTATACCTCTAGCAGTAGATGCTGGATTAGGACAGTTGGGGAGGTTAGGAATTTTAATAACACCAGAGTACGGACCTAATGTAAGACTCTTTAAGGTTATAACAGATATGCCGCTTGAAAAGGATAGACCTATAGACTTTGGAGTAGTAGAATTTTGTAAAAACTGTTATCTTTGTGCAGAAAGTTGTCCTTCAAAGGCTATTAGCTTTGATGAACTAACCTATGAAGCTGATAGTGATAACAACAATCCGGGAGTGGAAAAATGGCCGATTAAGTCTGAAAAATGTTTGGAATTTTGGCAGGAAAATGGAGCAAGTTGTTCAAATTGTATAGCCGTATGCCCATTTATAGAAGGATACAAATCTACAATGTGTATAGAGTGTGAAGATTGTCGTACAAGATGTGTACTACAAACCAATACTTTCATGAGAAAGAAATACGGCTACTTAGAAGTTAAACAGTGGGGTGGGGAATCTAAAGTTCTTTATCCTAGAAGAAAAGGATTATAGACTAATATTAATCAATTCTTAATGGAAATAATCTTTAAATAGAAGTATAATACTAATAGTAAAACAAAAATAATTATTTGGAGATGGACTGAATGAAAACAAGAAAAATGTTAGCACCGATTACAATAACTATTTTACTTTTAATGTATATTGGATTTTTTGTTTGGGCATGGTCCGTTACTCCAGTACCACTTTGGGGTAAAATAATAGGATTGGTAATTCCTTTAAGTTTAATGGGTATAAGCATTTTTGTTTTATTGGAAAGAATAAAAGAAATAAGGAGTGGAGAAGAAGATGATCTTAGTAAATACTGATTATTATAACGACAAAGAGTTACATATGCTTGGACTGGTAAAGGGAAGCACGATACAGAGTAAAAATGTAGGTAGAGACATAACCCAGGGATTCAAAACTTTAGTGGGTGGAGAATTAAAAGCTTACAACCAAATGATGAACGATGCTAGAGCATTAGCAACTAAAAGAATGGTACAGGAAGCTGAAAGTATGGGAGCAGATGCTGTTGTAAATGTAAGATATTCATCATCAGCTGTAATGGCAGGTGCAGCAGAAGTTATTGTTTACGGAACAGCAGTGAAATTTAAGTAAAATTTGGAGGCGATTAATATTTATAATTGTGCTTACTGTCAGGATAAAAGCTGTGAAAAAGAAAAATCAGATAATTATCCAATGAATTGTCCTACCTTAGATGAAGAGGAACTTAAAAAAATAAAGAAAATATACGATGAAGACGATAATAAAAAATTTGCTAAAATTTCTGCTGTAGTTGAAAGTAGCGGCTACTGTAAAAACACTAGATTAGAAGAAATTATAGATTTCGCTAAAAGAAGTAGATACAAAAAGTTGGGGATAACATTTTGTACAGGTCTAAGAAAAGAAGCTAAGATATTTTCTTCAGTTCTTAAACACAATGGATTTGAACCTAATTCGGTAGTATGTAAAAACGGAAATATTCCTAAAGAATTTATCAATATTGAAGAAAAAGAAAAAATTTGTCCAAATAAATATGAAACTATGTGTAATCCAATCGGACAGGCTTTGTTTATGAATAAAGTAAAAACGGACCTTAATATTATTTTAGGACTCTGTGTAGGACATGACTCTTTATTTATTAAGTATTCAGAAGCTCCTGTGACTGTATTCGCAACGAAAGATAGAGTTCTAGGGCATAATGCAATGGTTGCGCTGTATCAAGCAGATAGCTACTACAAAAGAAAATTGTATAAAGAGAAAGATTAAATATTAAGGGGCTGTCGGTAAATAGCCCCATAGAAAATCGGCATAACGATTAGAGTTATGCTGATTTTTTTATACAAAAAAGAAAAAAGATGGCTGAAAAAAAGCCATCTTCTCTCCGTTATATGATAAAATATAACTACCATGAATAATACATATTATACAGAATATTTCGAAAAAGGACAACAAAAAATTAACTTTAATCTGTATCAAATAGGACTAGAGGCAGACGATGAAGTCTATACCCTAAAAAAAGTAATGGAGGAAATGGACTATACAAAGCTAACACAGATGTATTCAAAAAAGGGAAGAAAAGCCTACAATCCTATCATGATGTTTGCACTAATAACCTATGCAAATATGAGAGGAGTTAGAG
>JAWSUU010000207.1:0-4014 GCA_033549325.1 Bacillota bacterium
GGCATTGTTTTTCAGTTCTTATGTTTTCATTTTTTTAGGACATTTTCTCATACGGTTGACATGAACTTATATTGTGATATTTTCGAGTTTTTATATTAACAATATAATATGATATAATTTAACAAACGAACTTGAGGAGAAACTATGAAACTAGTCTTTGTAGAGAATAATAATGAAATAAAACAATTTATAAATTTTTATAAAACCCAATATATAATTAGTGATAAAAAGATAAATTCTTTATCACCATTATTAAAAAGATTATTAAATGGTGATTCTAAGTTATGTAAATCAGTTGATTTAGAAGCTTTGATGATAATAGATAATCAAGAAATTATAATGATTGCTCTTTTAGCATATGCCCATAGAATGAAAGATATTTTACAGATAAGTTTTTTTGAATCTTCAACATATAAACCTAAAGGATTTAAATTAATTTTAGATAGAGCTAAAAGTTTAGCTAAAGAAAAAGGAATTTCTAAATTATCAGCTTCTTTAAATATTCATGTAAATTATGGACTTGGATTTTTAGCTAGTGATTATGATAAAGACCAAAGTTTTGGTATGTCTCATAATCCTGAATTTTATCATAAGTATTTTGAAGAAAATGGATTTAATACTGTAGATTTGATAAGTTATAAAAAAAATATGAATGGTATGGAAAGGTTATTGAGTGATAATTTAAAGAAAAGATTAAATAAGAAGTATAGTGTAAGAAAAATAGATTTCAAGAATTTTGAAAAAGAAATACAGCTATATACTGAAATAAACAATCAAGCCTTTGCTAATCATTTATTCTATTATCCCAGAAACCTTGATGAGGATATGGAATTGTTTAAAGACTTAAAGTTTCTTTTAAAAGAAGAAAACCTTTTGTTTGTAGAAAAAGGGAAAGTGCCTATTGGATTTATGCTTTGGTATCCTGATTATAATCAACTTATGAAATCTGGAGAAAGTATAGGTATATCAACTGTTATAAAAAATAAACTTTTATCTAAAAAAATCACTACTTTCAAAATCGTCGAGATAGGAGTGATACAGAGTGAGCAAAATAAAGGTGCAATATTAGCTTTATTTGAATACTGCTTTCAATGCATAAAAGGTAGATTTAAAAATTTTGAATCAAGCTGGATTCTAAAAGGAAATGAAAAATCTAAAGCTTTTGGAATTAAATGGTCAGATGGTGAATCGAAAAAATATAAGGCATATATTAAGGAACTATAAAATGACATATTATAAAGATATAAACAAGTTATATGAAGAATTAAATATTGAAAATAAATCAACAACACCCTTAAAGCTCAATAAAGAATGGGTGAAACTTTTGAAGCTATTAGAAAAAATAAATCATTGCAATCAGAGATATGAATTAGTAGATAATTGTATTATAATTTCATATAAACATAGATTAAATATATTTAACTTTAAAAACTTATTTCCTTTAAAATTAAATGCAGAGATTATAGGTTTTCCGGTATCAATATCTCATAAGGGCTATTTTGGAGATATTGATAAAGTAAAAACGGTAATTGAAAAAAGGAAAGGGTTAAAGATTATTTTGAATTCAGATAAATTAATTGAAAATGGAGGAGTAACATTATCAAGTTTTATTTTTTATAATAAATTTGAAAACTTTAATGACTATCTTAATTCTCTTAGGAGTCAATATAGAAGAAGATTAAAAATAGCACTTGAGCATAGAGAAAAGATTTCAATAAAAAAAATAAATAGAAAAAATTTCAACAAAAAACATTATGAGTTATATATTAGTATTATGAATAGAGCAGAAAATCCATTAGAAATACTACCCATTAAATTTTTCCAGGAATACGAATCAGAAATTTATGAATTTACAGATATAGGGAGTCAAAGAATACTAGGGTTTATCCAAATAAAAGATATAAACAAAAAACTATTATTCTTATTTGGAGGATTTAAAAAAAATGACAATAGAGAATATGACTTGTATTACAACATGTTACTTAAAATAGTAGAAATTGGAATAGAAAAAAATATCAAAATAATAGAATTTGGACAGACTGCAGAGGAAAGTAAATTGAAAATTGGATGCAAAGAAAAGAAAAAATATTTGTATATTCACCATAGCAATCTATTTATAAATAAATTTATTCAAAAGCTAGCACCTTTTTTCTCGTATAAACCATATACTATAAAACATAGTGTATTTAAAAAAGATGATAATATTAAGGTGGAAAATTTATGATCGTATTTTTAAAAAAAGTTAGAACTAAAACTGTTTTTTCTAGATTTGAACCTATAAAGGTAGAGCCATTGGAATTGGAATATTTAAAAGCAGTTCTAGAAAATTTAGAAGTAGAAAATTATATAGTAGACAAGCTATATTCTTTAAAGGAACCAAAGGTTATACCAGATATAGTTGTACTTACAGGTTATAATGTTTCGGAGAGAAAAATTATTGAAGAAGCTAAAAGATATAAGGAATATTTTCCCAGTGTTGAAATCATAGTAGGTGGAGTCCATGTTCAATTAAATAGCACTAAGTTTCATAACGAATATGTAGATTATGTATTTACCAGTCAAAGTTTAAACAGTTTTAAAGATTTGATAGAGAGTATAAGAGATGGAAAGAAAAAAGAACTTTTAAAAGGCATAGACTCACGAATCTACAATGAATGTCTAAGAGAAAAGAAATGGAATATAGGAAAAAAAGAATTTGTAAATCAAAAAGAAGATATTATACCTGATAGAACTACTTTGTATAGAATATTAGACAAGACACGATTTCTAGAAAAAAGAAGAGTAGCTTTGATTAAAGGCAGTATAGGATGTAATTACAAATGTTCCTTCTGTTATTGCAGAGAATTAAATGAAAGATATTATATAGCACCGGAATACGATAAAATAGCAATGGAGATTGAAAGTATTGATTCAGACTTTTTTTGGATAGTAGATGATGTGCTTTTTTCTAATAGAAGAGATGCTTTAACATTTATAGATGCTTTTAACAAGATAAATACCAAGAAGATAATCGGATATTTAAGAGCTGATTTTATTTTAGAAAATTTAGATTTAATAGCTAAGCTAAAAGAAGTTGGTTTAATTGAAGTAATTGTAGGATTTGAAAGTAATAACAATAAAGAATTAGAAGATTATGAAAAGACTACAGATGCTTTAGATTATCCTAAAGTAATTTCATCTTTAAAAAGAGAAGAAATAGACTTATCCGCACTTTTTATGGTAAATCCAGAATACAGGTTAAAAGATTTTAAAAAACTAGGTCAATTTATAAAGAAAAATAAAATTGAAATATTTACAATATCCATACTAACTCCAATTAGAGGGACTAAAACTTATGAATTGCTAAAAAATGATTTAACAACAACAGATCCTAAAAAGTTTGACTTTTTGCATCTGGTACTTCCATCAAAGATTCCCAGAGTATTATTTTATTTAGCCTTTTATGGATTACATCTAAGATTACTTACCTCTAAGAGAATATGGAAATATATTTTAAAGAAATAGGAGATAGAATATGACATTAAATATATGGAATTTTTGGGCAAAGAGATATGATAAATTATGGGTACAAAAGTATTCATTAAATCCAACTAGAAATTGTATTTCAAAAATTATAGAACAAGACTGTAAAGAAGATGAAAATTTGAAAGTATTAGATTTAGGATGTGGTCCAGGACAACTCATAAATATATTAGAAAAGAAATATAATAAGTTCAAAATAACAGGCATAGATTTTTCAGAAGAAATGTTGAGAATATCAAAATTGAGAAACCCTAAGACTAAACATATACAATTAAATGCAGAGAATTTAGATAAGTTAAAAGATAAGTACAATATAATTATCTGCACTCATTCCTTACCTTATTATAAGAACTTAGATAAAATTACACTAGAATTATTTAGATTATTATCAGATAATGGCAAGATATATATATCCTTTGCAAGTGGAAATAAATTTTATGATAAATTAGCCCTTTTTTTTGTTAAACTAACTACAGGACCTGCTCATTATCC
>JAWSUU010000208.1:0-3887 GCA_033549325.1 Bacillota bacterium
TGTGATGAGCATCGCTTCCTATTATTAACTTCACATCTATATCTTTAATGCATTTTAAATCTTCTTCTGATAAATGTTTGTGAGATGAGTTTATCTCTAAAATCACATCTTCTTCTACTGCCGCTTTAGCTACATCTCTAATGTTTACAGGGATTTTTTCTCCAGGATGTGTTAATATTTTTATTTTGTTCTTCTTCATAAAATTGATTACAGCTTCAGTGTTGAGTTTAGTAATATATTTATTAATCTTTATAGAGAATTTCCCTAAAGAATTTAAAATATATATTCTGTAGAAAGTTTTAAAATCTTTAAACCTAACCCCATAATGAAAACCACCCATAATGATATCGCAGTTGTTCTTAACTAATTCATCTATATCAGAATCACCATCGTAACTTAACATATTAGCTTCTATCCCTTGTAGTACATTTATATTTTTGTATTTTTTGTTTAATTCTTTAATCTCTTCATGTAGTTTTTTTATGTTATCTTTTTTTATTCCGTATAGATAATGACGGGGACCATGATCGGATATAGCCATTTCTACTAATCCAATTTCCGATCCTTTTATAACATCTTCTTCTGGAGTAGATTTACCATGATCATTTTTTGAATAAATTGAATGAATGTGATAATCCTTAATTATTTTCATAATCACCTCAAAATTCTTCACCTATTATTTTAACTTCCGGTTCCAGTTCTATCGAGTATTTTTCCTGTACTCTTTCTCTAACAATTCTCATTAAACTTAAAATTTCTGAAGTAGTTGCCTTTCCACAGTTCACTATAAATCCACTGTGTTTATCTGAAACCATGGCATCGCCAAATCTCAAACCTTTTAGTCCGGCATCTTCGATCAATTTAGCTGCAAAACCTTCTCCCGGTCTTTTAAATGTACTTCCAGCACTTGGCATTTCAATAGGTTGTTTTTCTTGTCTTAGTCTTGTTAACAAATCAATTCTATCCTGTATTTCTTTAATATCTCCCATTTTCAGTTTAAGACCAATTTTCAATACAATTAAATCTTCATCTTTAACTCTGCTGTTTCTATATCTAAAATTCATTTCCTCATTATTATAAGTTTTAATATTATTCTTCTGATCTAAACATACAACATAATCTATTATGTCTTTCATTTCTCCGTGATATGCTCCGGCATTCATAGCAACAGCTCCTCCTACAAATCCAGGTATACCACTTGCAAATTCTAAACCTGTAAGTCCTTCTTTACATGAGGCTTTAGATAATAAAGACAGCAATGTACCTGCTCCAGTTTCTACTAAATTACCTTTTATTTTAATTGAATTTAGCTTATTACCGATTTTTACAATTGCTCCTTTATATCCATCGTCAGAAACAAGCAGGTTTGTACCGTTACCTATAATATAGTATGGATAATTCATTCCTTTTACTATTTTTAAAACCTTTTTAAGTTCATCTATTGATTCAGGTTCTACAAATAAATCAGCCTTTCCTCCAGTTTTAAAATATGTGTGGCTATTCATTTTTTCATCTATTTTTACTATTCCATTTATTTCTTTTTCAAGTTCTTCTTTTAACTTATATTTCAATGTTATCTCCTCGTTTAGTTCTTTATTCATTATTTTAACATATAATGTTTATACATACTATTATTTTATAAAATTAAAAACAATACTGGAAATACTACAACAATATAAATAGCTGTAGTAGCAACAAAAGCCATTATTGTTAAATGTATATTAAGGTTGTGTATCTTAGATACTATCACCGAATTTATAGCCGCTGGAGCTGACGAATGAATAACTATAGTTTTTAACATTATTTCGTCACTTATTATAAAACTAGATATAAAAACCATCAGTAGTGGCATAAATAAAAATTTAAGTATTGATATTTCCGGTATCAATTTCTTGAATTTGGACATTTCTTTGAAATCAATATTCATACCTATAGGTAGTAATGCGCACCAGGCAACTATATGAATTAAAATATTGAAAAATTCTCCTAATATTATTGGTCTAGGAATTTTTAATAAATTTAACGATACTCCTAAGATTATACCTAAAACAGGTATTTGATTTCTAGTAAACAATATGTCTCTAATTCTAATTTTTACAGTAGTTCCTTTAGATATTTGACTAAAATAGGATGCTATTGGATATGCAATCATGTAGAGGGTAAAGGTGTTAAATATTAGTGAGAATTGATTGTATCCATAACCAATTTCTCCTAAAATTATAAATGCTACCAATCCACCAATGGTTCCTCTATTTGAAAGCATATATGATATAGTGTAACTTCCTCTCTCCAGTGGTTCTTCAAACCTTTTTTTTCCGGTTATAAAACCTATACCTCCACCTATCAAAGGTGTCATTAAACCTACTATCGGTAGCCATAAAAGTTCTTTATTTATTGTAACTATCCATGTGCTTAAGCTTATTAATAAGGGATATAGAAAGTATATATTTAATTTTAATAACTTCTCCATTTGATATCTTTTTACCTTAGTTTTATGGGCTAAAATATATCCTATAAATAAAGGTAGTACGATATCCGCTAAAAATGTTATGATCTGAATTGTTGTGTTCATAGTCTACTCCTTTTATGCAACATTAATATTATAAACTTTTTAATGATATTTTCAAGGTCATTTATCCTATTTTTAAATATTGTTTTTAAAGAATGTTATTTATGATAAAATAAAATAAATAATTCCATACTAAAAAATAGGAGAGGTGTTCTATGAACAAAAAATATATATTAGCTTTAGACCAAGGTACTACAAGTTCAAGGTCTATTTTGTTTAATCAAAAAGGAGAAATAGTTGAAGTTTCTCAAAAGGAATTTTCTCAAATATACCCTAAATCCGGTTGGGTAGAGCATGACCCTATGGAAATACTAACAACACAACTTGACACAGCTAAGGATGTTGTAAAAAAGTCAGGAGTTTTACCGGAAGAAATTGCTTCTATAGGAATAACTAACCAAAGAGAGACTACTGTGATTTGGGATAGAAAAACCGGGGAACCTATATATAATGCTATAGTATGGCAGTGTAGAAGAACTGCTTCCATATGTGATTCTTTAAAAGAAAAAAATTTAGAAAAGTATGTAAAAGAAAATACAGGATTAGTAATTGATGCTTATTTTTCAGGCACTAAAATAAAGTGGATACTTGACAACGTGCCAGAAGCAAGAGAAAAAGCTGTTAAGGGAGATCTGCTTTTTGGAACTATAGACACTTGGCTTATTTGGAATCTCACTGATAAAAAAGTACATATCACAGACTATAGCAATGCTTCTAGAACAATGATATATAATATCAAAAATCTAGACTGGGATAAAAAACTCCTGGATGAGTTAGATATCCCCCTAGGTTTATTGCCTGATGTAAAAAATTCTTCAGAAATTTACGGTGAAACTTCAGGCAAATTATTTAAAGATATATCTTTACCTATATCAGGTATAGCCGGGGATCAGCAGGCAGCTTTGTTTGGACAGTGCTGTTATACAAAAGGGACTGTTAAAAATACCTACGGTACCGGATGTTTTATGCTTATGAATACTGGTAAAGATCTTATACATTCAAATAAGGGACTTCTTAGTACTATCGCCTGGGGAATAAATGGCGAAATAACTTACGCTTTAGAAGGTTCTATTTTCATAGCCGGTGCAGCTGTGCAGTGGCTAAGAGACGAAATGAGACTAATAGATAAATCTGAAGATAGTGAATATTTTGCTCAAAAAATAGATGATAATGAGGGTGTATACTTTGTTCCTGCTTTTTCAGGTCTTGGTGCTCCTCACTGGGATATGTATGCAAGAGGAACTATAGTTGGTCTTACAAGAAGTACTAGCAAAAACCATATTATAAGAGCGGCATTAGAATCCATAGCCAACCAAAC
>JAWSUU010000209.1:0-3839 GCA_033549325.1 Bacillota bacterium
TCGTTATCGCTGTTCCTATTACGCAAGATAGTCCTGACCAAAGTCAGAACTGGTGCGACTGCCTGTCGCACAAAAAAACGGGCTTTTCAACCCGCTATATACTCTATTATTATTAATCTAATTTTAATTTCTTTAAATCTTCTCTCATTAAGTTTATATCGTTTAAGAAGTCTTCAATATCATGTTCGTGTTCTAACTCATCGTTTAATATATTTGTAACCATTTGATAAGTTGAGTGGTCTTTCCCTTGAGTAAAGTCGGCTAGTCCCTGATATCTTTCAATAGCACATCTTTCTCCTTCTAAGTTCTGCTTAAGCACTGCTTCTATATATGGGTCTTCCGGTACTAGATAATCACATTTAGCATGTTTCGTCCAATCTGCGGGGCTTAATAAAGGAGTTCCACCTAATTGATCTATTCTATCTGCTAATAGTTCTGCATGATTTAATTCTTCTGTTGCATGAAGTAATAGTTCCTGTTCTACTTCATCTCTCGTAGGCCCTTCTATTACTCTAGCACCTATCCAGTATTGATAATAAGCCAACCATTCTTCAGCTAAAGCTTCATTGAGCATCTCAATAAGCTTATCTACATCAATTTTCTTTTCATTAATTCCTCTTGCTGATTGTCCCATAAAAAAACCTCCTTTTAAATTTATATAAACTTTATTCCTTTAATTAATTTTATAAACAATTTTTACTTATGTCAAGCATGTTCGATAATCGATATCAATTACTAATTCTTTGCAACATTTGTATAATTCCTCCATAAACTGGTATAATATAGTAGTATACAACTCTGTTAAATAATCTGTAATGTTGAAATCAAAGTAAAAACCTGATATAGTGTATTAACTATAATTAGAATGATAAATATTCTTTATGAATATGAAAGATAAATGGAGATGATAAAATGTTATGTTCAAATTGTAATAAAAACGTAGCCGTTATATTTGTTAATAAAATGGAAGAGGGCAAAATGAAAACCGAAGGTCTTTGCATCCCATGTGCTAGAAAAAAAGGAATAGCACCTATGGATCAAATTATACAGCAGACTGGAATGAATCCTGATGATTTCGAAAATATAAATGAACAGCTTCAAGAAGTACTTGGAGATATAGATATGGATGAATTAACACAAAACTTTCAAAATGCTGATGATAATGGAAAAAATCCATTTTCTAGTTTATTAAATTCCGGACTCTCAAACTTATCAAACAATAGAAATAACAAATACAATACTGAGGATGATGACAGCGAGGATAATGATAATGACAAAGATGATAAAACTCGAAGTACTAAAGGCAAAAACGGCATAAAAATGAGATTGAAGAAAAACAAGAAAAAGAAAAAATACCTTGATGTTTATGGTATAAATTTAACTGAAAAAGCTAAGAATAATGAAATCGACAGAATAATAGGTAGGGAAAGAGAAATTGATAGAGTTGTACAGATACTAAATAGAAGAGCGAAAAACAACCCTGCACTTCTTGGTGAGCCTGGTGTAGGTAAAACTGCAATAGCAGAAGGACTAGCAGTTAGAATAGTAAGTAAACAAGTTCCTGTAAAACTATTTAATACAGAACTTTACTTGTTAGATCTAACAAGCGTAGTTGCGGGAACACAATTTAGAGGTCAGTTCGAGTCTAGAATGAAAGCTATTATTAATGAAGCTACTGAAGCTGGTAATGTAATACTCGTAATTGATGAAGTTCATAGTATTGCCGGAGCTGGAGAAGCAGAAGGTGGCTCGATGAATGCTGCAAATATCCTGAAACCTGCTTTAGCTAGAGGCGAAGTTCAGATTATTGGAGCAACAACTTTAGAAGAATACAGAAAACATATAGAAAAAGATGCAGCTCTTGAAAGAAGATTTCAACCAATAATAGTTGAGGAACCTTCCATAAATGAAACAATTGAAATACTTAAGGGAATTAAAGACTATTATGAAGATTATCATAAAGTAAAAATTACCGATAAAATTATAGAAGCCGCAGTTAAAATGTCGGAAAGATACATAACCGATAGATTTTTACCGGATAAAGCAATTGATATAATCGATGAAGCTGGTTCTAGAGCAAATTTAAAAAATAAAGGATTAGTAGAATTAGAACATCTGGTTAATGAACTAAAAAAAATAAGAGATGAAAAAGAAGAAGCCGCTCAAGAAGATAATTATGAAAGAGCTGCAGACTTAAGAATGAAAGAATTAAAAACAGAAAACAAAATTGCCGAAATTGAAAAACAATGTGAAAATGTATATTTAACAGTTGAAGATATCGCTTATGTAATTGAAGCATGGACTAAAATTCCTGTACATAAAATTACCGAGATTGAAGCCGAAAAACTACTTAGTTTAGAATCTAGACTTCACAGAAGAGTAATTGGTCAAAATAAAGCTGTTTCAAGTTTAGCCAAAGCTATAAGAAGAAATAGATCTGGTTTTAAAAAGAAAAGAAAACCTTCATCATTCATCTTTGTCGGACCTACTGGAGTAGGTAAAACTGAGTTAGCTAGAACCTTAGCATTCGAACTTTTTGAGAATGAAGAAGCTTTAATAAGACTTGATATGTCAGAATATATGGAAAAACATACAGTATCAAAATTAATCGGTGCACCTCCTGGATATGTTGGGTTTGATCAGGCAGGTTTCTTAACAGAAAAAATTAAAAGAAAACCTTATTCAGTTATACTTTTAGATGAAATAGAAAAAGCTCATCCCGATGTCTTTAATTTACTTCTTCAAATACTTGAAGATGGAATTTTAACTGATAATAAGGGTAAGACAGTAAACTTTGAAAACACAGTTGTAATTATGACATCAAATGCTGGAACTAACAATAAAGGTAATAAAATAGGATTTGGAAACAATGAATATGAAGCTCTAGAAAGCAAAGTTAAAGATGCATTAAAAGAATCTTTTAGACCTGAATTTTTAAATAGAGTTGACGAAATAGTAGTTTTCGAAGAATTAAAGAAAGATGAATTAAGACAGATAGTAGATCTTATGCTTAAAGAAGTAATAAAGGATGCTACGGAAAAATCAATAGACATAGAAGTATCTGAGGAAGCTAGAGAATTTTTATTAGAAAAAGGATACAGCACAAAATATGGAGCTAGACCTTTAAGAAGAACCATACAAAAATATATAGAAGATGAAATATCTGATGCATACCTTAAAGGAGAAATTAAGGAAAATATGACAGCAGTATTTACACTTAATGAAAATAGAATAAATTTAGAAATACATTAGACAAGTCTAATTTTCGACTCCCTATAGTTGTTATAAATAGTTGTGCAAAGAGAAAGCATATTTATACCGAGTCGAATTACCGACATAAGCTGGTCTGAAAATAAACGCATGTTAATTATATAACAAGATTCAAGGGCTAAGTGTTGAATTTCCAATGCTTAGCTCTTTTGTTTTAACTTGGCATAGTTATTGCTTTATATATAGTTAGCAAATTGTATCTAATGTTTTAATGAATAAAATTAAAGGAGGTGTATTTTTAGTAAATAAAGCATTAGAACAATACATACAAAAAATATAGAAGGGTGGAATTATTAAATGGATGCAAACGTTATTAAAATTGTAGTTTTAGCTATTTACCTAATTGGTATGGTAGCTATAGGTTGGGCATATTATAAGAAAACATCAGATTTCGCAGATTACGTACTTGGTGGCAGAAAACTAGGAAGTTGGACTGCTGCACTTTCTGCACAGGCTTCAGATATGAGTGGATGGTTATTAATTGGACTACCAGGAGCAGCTTATGTAGCTGGTATCGAAGCAGCTTGGATAGCTATTGGATTAGGTGTCGGTACTTATATCAACTGGAA
>JAWSUU010000210.1:0-3772 GCA_033549325.1 Bacillota bacterium
CGTTATCGCTGTTCCTATTACGCAAGATAGTCCTGACCAAAGTCAGAACTGGTGCGACTGCCTGTCGCACAAAAAAGAGCCCTTCTTTATGGGCTTTCTTACAACAATGCTTTCTGAAAATGACCCGGAAGTTGAAAAGGAACTTCAAATATATAGGGACCATGCTGATTCTTTTCAAAAGGATTTTGCTTTTAAAGAAGTTGACCTTTCAAAGTTTAAGGATGATGTTAACCCTGTGATTGTATTAAGAATGATGGTTTGGATAGCTGAGGGATTTTCAAAGAATATTTCACTAGATAATGAAGAAGCTTATCAAAGATGTGTGGATGAGTTTACAGAGACTGTTGAACTACTTCGCAAAAATCTTTACAAGGAGGAATACTTATGAAGGAAACAGTAATTGAAATAAACAATCTTAAGAAATATTACGGCAAACAAAGAGGTATCGAAGATGTAAGCTTTTCCGTATTGGAAGGAGATATATTTGGATTTATAGGTCCAAACGGAGCAGGCAAGTCTACAACTATAAGAACCCTGCTGGCGCTTCTTAAGCCTACATCTGGAAGTGCTACAATTTTCGGCAAGAATTGTATGGAGTACGCTTCAGATATAGCCGCAGATATAGGATATCTTTCCGGAGAGCCCAGTTATTATGAAAATATGAAGGTCAGAGAATTCTTAAGTTATTCTGCTGAACTATACGGAAAGAAGAACAGTTCAAGACTTGAGGAACTTTCTGAAAGATTACAGCTAGACCTAAACCGCAAAATAGAGGATCTGTCTATGGGTAACAAAAAGAAGGTTGGAATTATATCTGCACTTCTTCACTCCCCCAAGCTTCTTGTTTTAGATGAACCTACCACTGGACTTGATCCACTGATGCAGCAAATTTTCTTTGAAATCCTGAGAGAGGAAAATAAAAAGGGAACAACTATACTATTTTCTTCCCATGTTTTAAGCGAAGTACAGAAGCTTTGCAACAAGGTTGCAATTATTAAGGAAGGTACCATTATCGATACCAAAAGCATTTCTGAACTTAGAAATAACGGCTACAAGAAGGTGTCCCTTGTCACAGTTAATCCTTTAAATAAGGAAGATCTGGATTTTAATGGAGTTGCCAACATTAATATTACAAACAACTCAACTTCATTTATCTATATGGGACCTATAACAGACCTTCTTGATAAGATCAACTCTTTCAATGTCAGAGATGTATTTATAGAAGAACCTAGCCTGGAGGAAATATTCCTCCACTATTATCAGTAGGAGGTTGAGATTGTGATTATTCTTAAATACGAATTAAAACAAATGAAAACTCTTGTTATTGCCTGGTCATTAGCAATAGCTATTCTGGTATTTCTTCTTGTTCCAGTTTATATTGATATTGGAAAAAGTGTTGGTACTGATGATCAACAGCTGGATCAGGTTATTTCCGATAATGAATTTTTACAAGCTGTAGATATGAGTGCTGAATTCCTATCAAAACCAATCGGTATGTATGGATTCCTTAACGGATGGTTTTTTGCACTGGCTGCTTCAGTTCTAGCCATGTATGTTGGCTTATCAGTTAATACAAAGGATTTTACAGGAAAATCAGTTGACTTTATTTACACCAAGCCCTTTAATCGGAGTAAGATATTCCTGTCAAAGCTGCTTGCTGCCTCAGTAGTGGTATTTACGGTTGGGATTGTGTATTTTGTATCTTCATATGCTGCCCTTAGAATAAACCTTCCAGAGGGCTTTGATATGAACATGTTTATTCATCTTGCCTTTTCTCTTATTATGCTCCAGGGGATATACCTCGCTTTGGGGATATTTGTCGGAGTACTATGGCCTAGAAACAGAAGACCTTTACTGTTTTCTGTAACTGTTGTTTTTATTACTGTTGTAATAGGAACCTTCGCTGCAGTAATGAGTTTTGATTGGATGTTATTCCTCTCTCCTCCCAAATTCTTCGGTGGATCAGTAATAGCAAGTATGGGTGGTTACGATATGAGATTTGTATACTGGCTCTTTTTCCTTGTAATAGCTTTTATTGTATCGGGATATTTTATTTTCAAGAAAAAAGATCTTATAACTGTGTGAAGGGAGATGGATTTATTGAAAGCAATTATTTTAAAAGAACTTAGACTTCAAAGGAAGGTTCTGATTATTTGGGTTATTATAATTTTTATTACAGCTGCATTTGGCGGTATTGAGTTTAAAGGACTTCAAAACCAGATGGAATTGCTAGAAACTACCGTTACCGATTTTCCAAGAATCGTAAGGATTCTCTTTGGTGTTGATGCATTCCCAATAAACACATCTTTAGGAGGCTATGCCAGCATGTTCTACTGGTATCAGCTTGTGGTATTTGCATTTGCTGTTTATATTGGATTTTATATAGTGGCTAAGGATGAAAAACGTAATTATGCTGATTTTATATATACAAAACCATATGACAGAAAAACAATACTTCTAGCAAAGAGCATTGTAGTATTGATTATCAATGCTATCTTAGCTCTAGTAACAGCGTTAGGAAGCTTTATATTTCTTGTTCCATTCCTGCCTAATGGAAATGAGCTGTCACCCTATATTATCATCTCAACTATCGGTATGCTCCTTACCCAGTTGATTTTTTCCGCGATGGGAATGATGTTTGGATCCATAACCAATCATTACAAAAAGGGAATGCTAGCAGGTTTTCTAGTACTAATAATCTCCTATGTTATTTCTTTTACAATAGAGTATGCAGGCAATCTAAACCATCTTAACTTTATGTCACCTGTAAGATACTTTAATCTTTCTGAACTTGCAGAAAGAGGACTTAATCCAATTCACCTTATTCTTACAGCTGTTCTTATTGCTATTTTTATTGGCACATCAATTAAGGGACTTGGAAAAAGGGATTTGATTTAAATCTGATTCATTTGTTATGTTTCTATATATCCAAAATTCAGAATATAAACAAAGCAACCTCCTTTAATTCGAGGAGGTTGCTTTGTTTAAACTATAGTAATTAATTATTTAAATTTTTAAATATTCTCAATAACCTTTTCCATTAACTGGCTGTAATCCATAAGACCGGTAATTTTTTTAGCTTCATCTATCCTTTAATTTTTTTAACATATTATATAAAATACTTTCCATTTCTTAAGTCGGTATTCCCTTAGCAGCCTGTCCGAATTTCAATTCTTAATCCTTTAAAATTACATCTTCGCCAATTACTACGAGAACTCCTGCTAATGCTGCTCCTACATAATAATCTTTCCAGTTTAGTTTAGCCATAGCAGGCAGTATTACAGGTAGTTTTAGTTTTATAGGATTGTGTTTTCCTATTGTTTTTTCAGTATTTACTTTTGGGTAAGTTGCGTCATAGGGATCCTCGTGGCATCCTACTGCACCAAACACGTGTCCATTAATATTTAAATGAGAAAAATCAATAGGATAATTTTTTTCTGATGCAAATTGATGTTTATCAGTTTGATAAGGATAAATTGCTTCTCTGCCTCTTATTGCCGATAAACCTATTTCACAAGTACCTGTACAATTTGAAGAACATACAGAACACATACCCGAAAATGGTGATATATTATCCGGTGTTCTCATTTTAGTTTTTGTAATCGTACTACCTTGCTTTGGACTATAAGTCATTGTATTTCCTCCTCTATATTTAACTTGATTTATATCAAGCTTTAATCTATTTTGAGTTAGATATTTTAATTTTAAAAAATGCAAAATAATTAATATTTCGTAATAATTATAAGCCTCTTGAAATACAAAGTCAATATTC
>JAWSUU010000211.1:0-3736 GCA_033549325.1 Bacillota bacterium
CCTGGCTCAGGAACTACAGCAGTTATGATAGGTGCCTTAATGATGATTGGTGTAAAACCAGGACCGATGTTTTTCACTAGCCAAGCCGATGTAGCATGGGCAGTTGTTGCAAGTATGTTTATAGCCAATATAGTACTACTATTTATAAACTTGCCTTTAGCAACACAATTAGTTAAAATACTAAAAACACCACCAAAAATATTACTACCTTTAGTTATGACATTAGGTTTTATAGGTACTTATTCATTGTCATATTCTATGATAGACTTTGGAATAATAATAGGATTTGGAATTATTGGTTACTTTGTCAAAAAACTTAATATGCCTGTAGCAACATTTATACTTGCTTTAATTCTAGGTTCTAAATTTGAAACATCCTTCAGACAGGCAATGCTTATTGGAAACGGAAACATAGGTGTATTCGCAAGTGATCCAATAACCCTATTCTTTATAGCAGCAACAGTAATTTCTATAGTTGGTCCTAGAATAATGGGTGCGTTAAAACTTGCTAAAGCAGGTAAAAAAAGCTAAAGATTGATTGGAGTTTAAAGTGATTTTAGATAGAAGAATAAAGATTATATGGGTTATATCAGTATTAATAACAATTTCATTGAGTTTATTTACGGAATTTGACTTATATTTGTTAGCAGCATACGCAGTGGCATCTATAATTTTGTTTGGCTTTGACTTGTGGAAGAATTATAATGAAATATATTCAAAATCAGATAATTATAAAAGTTTACATGCTTGGAATTTAATAAGCAATATAGCTCAAGTATTCTTCTGGAGTTACATAGTAATGATGATATTTGTACTAGGAAATTTGAAGTGGTATCATTGGTTTTTATTTGTTGATCTATTTATAGTATCTACTTATTTAAACTACAAATTTAGAAATAAAATGATTGGTATCAATAAGTAATAAAAAAGGCTCTATGACAAATACTCTGTGAGACATAAAAGTATTTGTTTTGAGCCTTTAATTATAGCTTTTTCTTGACATCCATCCATTCTTTATCCACGTTTTTTCTAAATCTTGTTAACAAATTATAAAGAGTATTTAATTCTTCTTCGGTGAATCCCTCGGCACCAATTTGTGGCGTCAGGTTTATTTTTTCAAGAAGATCTGGATAGATTTTTTTTAGCTTTTCTGTTGGGTAAAGACACAACTGTCTTTTATCTTCGTCAGAACGTTTTCTTAAGATATATCCTTTAGATTCAAGTTTTTTTATTGCTTTAGCTGAGGTTGTTTTATCTACTCTTAGCATGTAAGATACCTCTTCTTGGCTTAGACCGGGGTTTTCCATAATCCTAGTCAAAAAACTATGTTGACCTCGAGTTAAGTCATATTTTTTAAATTCGAAATTTCTAATAAAGGAAATACATCTAGAAACAGCAACAATCTCTCTTACTATTTTTCTTTTAATATTCATTATACACCTCTTTCGTAAATATAGTTGACATTTCAACTAAATCTGGCTATAATATAAAAAGATGAAATTTCAACTATATAATAGTTGTATAAATAGTATAAATTTACTTTCAAATAAAGTCAAATAAAAACGTTATCTTAAAGGAGGACTTAAATGGAGTTATTGAAAAAAGCAATCGCCGGAACCATGGAATCCAGTGACATCATGGTAGAAATTATTCCTTGGGAAAAGGATTTAGAAATTAATTTAAAAAGCGATGTAGAAAAGCAATACGGAAATCAAATTAGAAGCCTTGTTAAAGAAGTATTAGAAGAAGGCGGAGTAAAAAATGCATGTGTAAATTTAAATGATAAAGGTGCTTTAGACTTTGTTATAAAGGCAAGAATTAAGACTGCTTTATATAGAGCATCACAAGGAGGTTCATATGAGTAAGTTAAGAAGAACTATGCTTTACGTTCCGGGAAGTAGACCTTCTATGATTAAAGATATATACATTTATAAACCAGATGCAATTATGTTTGATTTAGAAGACTCTGTATCCCTTAAAGAAAAAGACGCAGCTAGATTTCTAGTAAGTGAAGCTCTTCAAAATGTAGATTATAGAGGAATAGAAACTGTAGTTAGGATAAATGGATTAGATACTGAGTTTGGACAGGAAGACTTAAGAATGATGGTAAAAGCTCAGCCGGATGTAATAAGACTTCCTAAAACTGAAACTGCTGATGATGTTAAAGAAGTAGAAAAAATAATAGAAAATCTTGAAGTAGAATATGGTATAGAAAAGGGCAAGACCAAGATGATGGCGGCTATAGAATCTGCCACTGGTGTTATGAATGCCATGGAAATAGCTAAATCAAGCGATAGGCTGATAGGTATAGCTATAGGGGCAGAAGATTACGTAACAAACCTAAAAACTAAAAGAACTCCTGAAGGAACAGAATTGTTATTTGCAAGATGTCAACTTCTTAATGCAGCAAGAAGTGCAGGTATAGCTGCACTTGATACCGTTTATTCCGATGTGGAAAATATGAAAGACTTTAGAAAAGAAGTAGAACATATAAAAGGACTAGGTTTTGATGGTAAATCCATTATAAATCCAAGACAGATAGAAACTGTTCATGAAGTATTTACACCGACAGTTGAAGAATATGAAGATGCACTACAAGTTCTTGAGGCTATTAAAAAAGCAGAAGAATCAGGATCTGGAGTTATCTCATTAAATGGAAAGATGATAGATAAACCTATAGTAGAAAGAGCAAAACGAGTAGTAGAACTATCAAAAATCAATTGATTGGAGTTGTAAAATGGATAAATATAGAATAGATTTCAAAGATAAAGGCAAAATAAAAAGAAAAAGCAAAGTAAGAGAAGATTTAGAAAAACTAATTGATGAATTAGAAATTAAAGATTCAATGACTGTATCCTTCCACCATCATTTTCGAAATGGAGATGTAGTAGGGGATATGGTTATGAAAATACTTGATAAAAAAGGAATAAAAAACTTAACTATATTTCCAAGTTCTTTAACTTCAGCTCACGATCATTTTGGTGAGTATATTAAATCAGGACTTATAGGAAGAATTTGTACAAGTGGACTAAGGGGGAAATTAGGACAGGATATATCTTCAGGAATATTAGAAGAACCAGTAGTAATTAGATCCCATGGCGGGCGTGCTAGAGCTATTATATCAGGAGATGAAAAAATAGATGTAGCTTTTATTGCTGCTCCTCATTGTGACGTGCAGGGAAATTCAAATGGATTTGAAGGAAAATCACCTTGTGGTTCATTAGGCTATGCTCAAGTAGATGCAAGATATGCAGATAGAACAATAGTACTAACAGATGACCTCACAGAGGAAGTTGCACTACCTTATTCAATACCTGCCTATGATGTAGACTATGTAGTTGAAGTTGAAAATGTTGGTATTAAAGAAAAAATCATGTCCGGTGCAACAAGAGCAGTTACAAACCCAAAAGAACTTTTAATTGCTAAACAAACTGCTCAGGTTATAGAAGAATTAGATATTGTAAAAAACAACTTCTCTTTTCAAACTGGCTCGGGAGGTTCATCCCTAGCTGTTACAAAATATCTAAGAGACAGCATGATTAAGAAAAACGTAGTAGCAGATTTCGCTTTAGGTGGAATAACAGGGCATATAGTAAAACTTCACGAAGAAGGTCTAGTAAAGAAACTTATGGATGTCCAAAGCTTTGATTTATCGGCGGTATCTTCTTTGAAAGATAATAAAAACCACTTTGAAATAGATGCATCCTACTATGCAGATTACTCCAACACAGGCAAC
>JAWSUU010000212.1:0-3726 GCA_033549325.1 Bacillota bacterium
TTATAGCATTCATATACATCTTCAGCTATTTCTTCTGGAGTAATTGGAACATTTGGATTTTGTTTTTTCTTTGGCCATGCTCCTGTTGGAGCTATAGTAATTATTGTTTTATTCTTTAAATCACTCATTATAGTCCTCCTTTTTTGTGTTTATACAATTATAATTTTATAGAAATAATGGTAATACTAGTAATCCTATAGTAGTAAATACAAACCAGAACAACCAGATAAATGCCATATATCCCCAAACATCTTTAAGTTTCATTTTCACTATAGCTAATGCTGGTATAACATAAAGTGGTTGAAGTAAGTTAGTAGCTTCATCACCATAGACAAAGGCATTAATTACATGAGGTATATTGGCATTAAGCTGTTTTGCCGCATCTATTAAGATTTCTCCCTGTACTATAAACTGGCCTCCTTGAGAAGGTATAAAGAGATTAACTATAGATGCTGACCAATAAGAAAATAATGGTAATGTATGAGCTGTAGCTACTGATACAAATCCACCTACTATAATTTGTCCTAATCCTGATGAAATCATCATTCCAGATATACCACCATAGAATGGAAATTGTATCATAACATCAGTTGCTAAACTTAAATTCTTTCTATATGAATTTATAAAGTTACTAGGTGTGTTGTATAAGAAAAAATTCGCTGTTAAGAAAATAAATATTACAAAATTCAAACTTAATGATCCTAAAAATCCTTTTTGTATAATAGTATATATAATATTTACTAATGCAGCTACTCCTATAAGAGTCATAATCACTCTACTGCTATTCATTCTGTCTGCAAATGTAATTTTACCTGTTTTCACTTCTACTTTTTCTTCAGGTTCATCGTCCATTCCATGAAATTCTACAACTTCATTTTTTGGTGGCATAGTTTTTATTGTTAGTACTATAGTACCTATAGCTAGAAAGAAGAAAAGCACTGTATTCATAGGATTATAAACTGAAATATCTTGTGTAAGTATTCCTATTTTATCAACTAAAAAGTGATCTGAGCTTGCTATTAAAGCATATACTGATGCACTTGGTCCAAGACACTGACCTAATATCATAGTTGAATACCCAGCAGCAACAAGCATTGGAAAATGCATTCCTTTTATGTTTTTACTGAGCTGCATTGCTAATACAGGTGTTGCTATTGTTCCAAATGCCCAGTTTAAAAAACTTGCTAGATAACCAAAAATCATAAGTAATATAATTGCTGCAGTAGGTGTTTTAACAAGTTTTGCTAATTTAATTAATCCGTTTTTAACTTGCTTAGATCTTGCCGTAACAGAACAAGTCACTACCATAAACGACATTTGAAATGCAAATGCAATCATTCCCCAAATACCATCAAACCAATAATTAAGCATTGTTATAATACCAGTCTCTGTGAACAATACCCCTGCTGCAAATATTATTATTGTAAGTATTAAACAAAATACTAATGGTTCTGGAATTATGTTTTCTGCAGCAAATTGAAACCTTTTACTAAATCTCCAAAAAACTGAACCTTTATCTTTGTTTTCTGTTTTAATATCATAATTTTTATTACTTGACATAATTAACTCCCCTAATCTTTATATGTATTTTTTTGAAACTTTTAATTGGGTGATTAGTTTCTTTGTATAATTTTTTTTAATTTCTTCTTTTTTCTCATCATCATAATCATAAAAACCTTCACCAGTTTTTAATCCTAATTTGCCTTCTTTAACCTTCTCTTTTAATATAGAATTTGCTCCTCTAGAATTATCCATTACTGCAAGAAGATTATCTCCTACTATAGCCCAAATATCCAGCCCTCCAAAGTCTGCAATTTCCAATTGACCTGTACTACAATATCTAAAAGCCGGACCAAATTTTAAAGCCTTGTCAATGTCTTCAGGTGAAGCTACTCCCATCTGAATTAAAGAAAATACCTCTCTTGCTACACCCTGTTGTATCCTATTTGCTATAAGTCCAGGTACATCTTTGTCAACCTTAACTACAACTTTTTCTATAGATTCGTAAAGTTTTTTGACCTTGTTAAAAGTATCTTTACTTGTATCTCCAAAATAAGTTAATTCTGCTATCGGCATGATATGACCTGGATTATACCAGTGTGTTACCATAGTTTTAGTTTTTCTGTCATCAGTTAAATATTTATTAATATCAGAAATTTTTAAGCTTGAAGTATTACTTGTAAGAATCGCATGTTCAGGACAAAATTTATCAAGATTTTTAAATAATTCTTGCTTTATTTCAAGATTCTCCACTATAGCTTCAATCACATAATCTGAATTTTTTACTGCTTCTTCTAAATCTTCATGTAAGCTAATATTTTCTAAGATTTCAGCTATCTGCTCTTCTTTAATAATATCTTCTTCAGCTAGTATTTTTAATTCCTTTAAAATATTTAACTTCACATTCTCTCTTATTTCTTTGTTTATCTCCTGTAATTTAACTTTGTAACCGTGGATGGCAAAGCATTCTGCTATACCGTGACCCATAGTTCCTCCACCTATTACTGTAATGTTTTTTATCATATTCTCACCTCCTTGGTATATTAATATTGCAATTAATATGCCAAGAAAAAAATGGCTTAATTTCAGGATTGTTAAATATATATCTATGCATTTTCGCATCAAATATTACATAACAAAACGCATACCTAACTGTATACGTTTTCATAAATTAATTATGCTTTATCGCATCTCGATGCATTTTTACATAATTAGAGATTATATTTTTTAATTTTCCTAACAACATTTGACTGATCAATGCCTAAAGCCTCGGCCATTTCTCTAGTAGTTTTATATTTTTTTTGTGCTTTTTTTAATATTTCTATTTCTAATTTCTTTGTTTCTCCCTTGATATCCATGGATTTAAAGGTCCTTTCATTATCAGAGAATACTATTACTTTTTCTACATCAAATTCACTTATTAAATTATTTTCAGTCATTACTACAAGTCTTTCTAGTAAGTTTTCAAGTTCTCTAATATTACCAGGCCAATGATATTTTTTTAACAATCTTACTGAGCTTTTAGAAATTTCTTTTTTTATATTGTACTTTTTATTAAATCTTTTAATAAAAAAGTATACTAGATCTTCTAAATCATCAATTCTATTTCTTAACGGCTCTATGTAAATAGGAACAACATTAAGCCTATAAAATAAATCTTCTCTAAATTCTCCCTTATCTGATAATTTCTTCAAGTTTTTATTAGTGGCAGCTAAAATACGAACATCAATTTTTATAGGTGATGTTCCACCGACTCTCATAATTTCTTTTGTTTGTATTACTCTCAATAACTTAGGTTGAATATTTAAAGGCATTTCTCCTATTTCATCAAGAAGTACTGTTCCTCCATCTGCTAATTCTAAAAGACCTATTTTTTTCTTGTCGGCTCCAGTAAAGGCTCCTTTTTCATGACCAAAAAGTTCTGATTCTATTAAATTTTCTGGTATTGCAGTACAATTTATTTTTATGTACGGCTTATCCTTTCTTTTGCTAGATGAAAAAATTTCATTTGCAATAACCTCTTTTCCAACTCCTGTTTCTCCTGTTATAAGCACATTTACATCTGTGTTTGAAATTTGGTTTATTGTATTTTTCAAATTCTCTATGTGAAAACTACTTCCAATAAGATTATGTTTTGATACTAAAGATTTACGTAGATGCTTGATTTCCAATTCTGTTTTTATTTTATCTTTCTCAGCAACAGCTAATTTTTCTTTAGTTTTATCA
>JAWSUU010000213.1:0-3707 GCA_033549325.1 Bacillota bacterium
CTAATGGTGTATCCCCTAGATATGATAATTCATCGTCATTTGTAGCAACATGATTAATTATCTTATATTCATTAACAATTTCTTCACCAATCATCATAATAAGTTCTTCTCTTGTTGCAGGTCTATGATTTCCATTTGCTATTAATATTTTTATCTCGCTTTTTGGCATTTTAGCTTCTTCCAACTCTTTGAATATTGCTTCTAAAATTAATTTAGATGGAGTTGGTCTAGTAATATCATTGATGACAATGCAAACATTTTTTTTGTCTTTAGCAATATCTTTTATTCTTCTTGAGTTGATAGGCTTGCTTAAAGCATTTTTCAATAGTATTTCTTCATTATCCGGAGTTTCAACATCAGTGCCTGCACATATATCAACTTTTTTGTTTCCTACATCCAAATCAAGCATTTTCTTCCCATAAGGGATTTTAACAATCAAATTTATTCCTCCTTTTTAACTATTTTTAAATTCTCCATATTTCTTTAGATAGTTAACCAGTCCACCTTCTTTAAATATCTCTGAAATAGCTTTTGGTAACTGATTAAATTTCTTAATTTCATCTTTTGTTAAATTCTCTAATTTACCTTCCGATAAATTAATCTTAACTTCATCACCTTCTTCTATAGAATCAGTATCAACTTCTATTAATGGTAATCCTATATTAATTGCATTTCTATAAAATATTCTTGCAAATGACTTTGCAATAACAGCACTTATTCCTGCTGCTTTTATTACGTGGGCAGCATGTTCTCTTGATGAACCACATCCAAAATTATTCCCAGCCACTATCACATCTCCTACTTTTACCCTTGAATAAAAATCAGGATCTAAATCTTCCAATAAATGTACCGCCATAAGTTTCGGATCGTATGTATCTCTTTTATTTTTACTTGCTATTATTAAATCAGTGTTTATATCGTCACCAACTTTATGTACATATGCCATAACTACCTCCTAAGGTTTTTGTTAAAAGGATTATATAATTTACCTTCTAAAGCTGAATAGGCTAGGGTTTCAGGAGACACTAAAAAAATATTTGAGTTAGGATTACCCATTCTACCTTTAAAGTTTCTATTTGCTGTAGATAAAATATTATCTCCATTGCCTGGTATCCCATTACATGCTCCTATACACGAACCGCAACCCGGTGTTAAAATGATTGCTCCGGATTTAAATAAATCATTTATTATTCCTAAATCCAGCGCTTCATCCATAATTCTTTTAGATGCAGGAGCTACATAAAATCTTATATCTTTATGAACTTTTTTATCCTTCAAGATATTTCTAACAGTCTCAAGATCACTTAAACGACCATTTGTACAAGTTCCCAAATTAGCTTGATTAAATTTCATACCTTCTATATCCTTAACATCCACAACATTATCAACCGTATGGGGTTTTGCAATTTGAGGAACTAGGTTTTTTAAATCTAATTCAATAGTTCTACAATAAGTTGCATCTTCGTCTGATTTAACTGGCTCAGTATCAATTTTTATATTATGATTATTGAAAAATTCTTCTGTTTTATTATCATATTCAAATATTCCTGCTTTTCCTCCCAGTTCGACTGCCATGTTTGATATTGTCATTCTTTCTTCTATTGTCAAATTCTTAGCTCCTTCACCTACAAATTCAAGTGTTTTGTAAGTTGCACCAGCAGCTCCTATTTGCCTTGCCAAATAAAGTATTATATCTTTAGCGGAAACATTTTCTTCTAAATTTCCTATCAACTCAACTTTTATAGTTTCCGGTACTTTTGCCCACATTTTTCCAGTTAACATAATTCCTGCAATATCTGTAGACCCAGCTCCTGAAGAAAAACAATTAAGAGCACCGTAGGTACATGTATGAGAATCGCTTGCAATTATTAACTGTCCTGGTTTTGCATATCCTGCCTCCATCATCAGTTGGTGACAGACACCTTCACCAACTTCAAAAAAATTGCATTTTTGCTCTTTAGCAAACTCTCTACATGTAGCATGTATCTTAGCTACACTTTCATTAGGACATGGTACATAGTGATCTAATGCAAAAGAAAACTTTCCTGGTGCAAATAAAATTTCACCATTAAGCTCATGAAAAATATCTATTGCCAAAGGACCGTTAGCATCATGTGCCATACTATGATCTACATCTACTATTACAATTTCTCCAGCTTTTACGTCTTTGTTACAATGATTAGAAAAAATTTTTTCTGAAATAGTCTTACCCATATAATCCTCCTCTATAAGTTTCTTAGTAAACTAAATAATTTTTCTAAATTATTTTCTTTTTCAAATTCATCTATATACTTTACGATTTTATTTTGATTTTTCTTGCTAATAAGATTATCTCCACAAGATTCCATTTTTATCAAAATATCATCTTTAATAGCAGGAACTTCAAAATCACCTTTAGGTAAGTCTATTTTTTCTGTTATTTTAGTTCCATTGTTTAAAAAAACTTCTATTGATGTTCCTCTAATATTTTTTTCTCTATTTTCTAAGCTATCATCTTGTATGATTTCAATTTTATTTATTATATTTATTATTTCATCATCTATTCCTTTATTTGTATCTAAATCATTTAATGTATAATTACCCCTTTTAAGAGCAGTAGCAAAAATATACTTTAAACTAAATTTAGCTTCATCTTCATTTTTAGGAATATCAATATTTCCGGTGATTTTTATAGCTGTAGAATAAACATTAATATTTACTTTTTTAATATCATCTAAATTTCTAATTTTATCTTTCAAAAGTATTGCTGCATCTATAGATCCATGAGCATGTCTGCATGATGGATATAGTTTTATATAAGTAGTATTAATTTTAAAATCCTTACTAAACATTTCTTCTAAATTTTCTTCCTTTATATCATCAGAAAAAGCATTAAAGAAACCTTTTTTTCCTTCGAAAATATAGTTTGGTGTTAACACATTGCGCTTAGCCAGTAATGCAGCAAATACTCCATTTGAAGCTGCTTTCCCCGGATTAATAACTTTTGCCATTTGATTACTTTCTACAACCTGCAGTAGACCTGCGGCTTGCATAGCTGAAAACCCTAATGTGCTTACTATTTGTTCTTTATTTAAATTTAAAACTTTTGCTGATGCTGCACCGGAAGCTATCGCACCGACTGTTCCTGTTGTATGAAATCCTTTTTTCACATGGCTTGGATTCATACTTTCGCCAAATCTGATAAAAAACTCATATCCTACTACAATTGCAGTTATAATATCCTTGTTAGAAATGTTATAAGCCTCTGCTAAAGCAAGTACAGATGGGATTACTACAACCCCTGGATGCCCTTGAGCAGTTCTATGTCCATCATCAATGTCAGCTCCATGACCAAAAGAAGCATTCAAGAAAGCTGCATTTACTGATGATACCTTTTTTTCGTTGAATAATACATTGCTTTGACTTTTCTCATCTATTTCATTAATAGTATCTATTAGTGAAATGTTAAAATTTGAATTAATTTTATAACCTGCCATAGATGATATAAAATAATCTAATATATATTTTTTAGCTGCTTCTACTACAGTATCAGAAAGGTCTTCATATTCAACATCTAAAATAAAGTCCGCAAATTTATTTGATAAATCATTAATCATTTTCTATCCTCTTTTCTTTTTTTGATTCTCTACAAAAAGTTTTTTTATTCCACCTGCATTTATAAGCTTCATTCCATATTTATCAATAGCTTCGCAATTTATCAATTCCCC
>JAWSUU010000214.1:0-3703 GCA_033549325.1 Bacillota bacterium
TAATAAGTATTCTAAGCATAAAGTCTCCGTAGTGCTTTCCTTGAAAATCTTTCTTAACTCCAAAATTATCTATATAGAATTTTCCTTCTTTAGATAATAATCTACCTATTCCCACAAGATTGTCATCGTTCTCGTAGATACCTAGATTAAAAGAAAATTCATCGTAAAATTCTAAATCAGAATTTTCTCCAAATATTTTTTTTCTTAATTCTAAAATTTCTTCTAATTCTTCTTTCCCTTTAACCCATCTACTAGTAATCATAATTAATCCCTTCTACAACCAATTTTTATTTTTAAAAAATTTAAGCATACCTAACAATATAGCTACACAAATTATCCAAAATATCCAAAAACTATACCTGTAACTAAGTCCCGGCATATAAATAAAGTTCATTCCGTAAACTCCCGTTAAAAAGGTCATAGGTATAAATATTGCAGAAAAAATTGTTAAAATTGTCATTATTTTATTCATTCTGTTACTTAAATTTGATATATGAATCTCATAAATACCATTTATCATTTCTCTAAACATATTTAAATTATCAGTCATCTGATAAGTATGATCATACAAATAGTTGTAGTACCTTTTGTTTTCGCTATCAGCATTATCCTTTAAAGCTTTTAAAATATCTTTAAGTGGAGTTACTGAACTTCTAAGTTTCGCTAATTCTTTCTTATAAACATATATTTCTTTTAATATATCTTCACTATCATTTTCCATTGCATCATCTTCAAGATTTTCGATAGAGTCATCTAAGTTAGATATGTAGTTAAAATAATTGTCTAAAATTAGATCTATAAGTAAGTATAATAAATAATCCTTATTTTTATCTCGTACAATTCCTTCTTTTTTTTCAATTCTTTCTCTTATCGGATTAAATACATCTCCTACTACTTCTTGGAAAGTAATAATTGTATTTCCTTTTGAAAAAAGTGAAATCTGTTCGTAAACTGTTCCTGATGTCCTCTTCAACATATTTAATAAAATAAACGTGAAATCTTCATTTATATCAACTTTCGGTCTCTGACCTATATCTAAAATGTCTCCTAGATGCAGATTGGAAATTTCTAATTTCTCGCCTAGAAACTTCATAAGATCTATTTTACTCAATCCATAGACATTTATCCATAAAACCCCATTGTCTTTTTTTTCTATAATTTTTTTTTCTAAAAATTCGAAATCTTCAAATTCAAAAACTTCTTTGTCAAAATCATAAGTATTATAACTAATTATTTCTATTTTTACTTTTTCTACCTTATTGCCGGTATAATAAAAACTAGTTGGTACTTTTCCAGTTCTGTAGTTATATTTTTTTAGTAGACTCAATTATTCCCTCAACTCCTTCATAGTTTTGTATGGAAACTTGTATCCAAAAGCCGGTAAACCCATTAAACTCAGTGCTTTTTCAGTTTTATGACTATCAGGTGCTTCTATACCAATTACACCGATATTCATGTCTTTTTTTAGATTTTGAAAAGTAATTGGTTTTAATGAATCTAAATCAATAGCTGCTATAATATCCGGCGAAGTACATGAAATTTTTTGATTATTATAAGTCGATAAGAATTGGTCCTTAGCTAAAATACTGTAGATGCATCGATTATCATCTTCATTTCCAACTATTGTAAATCTAGTCCATTCCTTATTGAAATCTGCTTCTGCTACTTTAACAACCTTACCTTGAAACAATTGGACTACCTCTCCATAAACTGATTGGTCTGCTGCCTTCTTTATATTTAAGATTATATCATTATAGTTTTTATATTTGAAAGCATCCCCTATTTCTTTTGCAAAGGTTATAGTTTCAGGTATCAAAACTTTTTTTAGAATTTCTCCTTTTTCCAAACCCGTTGCAAAAAAACCTAAGTTGTCTATTCTACTCAGAACCTTTCTTATTTCATCTTCAATATTTTTAGTACCCCTTCCACTAAAAATATGAACAATATCCATAGTATCTTTTAATACAAAAGGTGATATGCTAATATTGTTTATTTCTAAAGTTGTCATCTGAAGTTCTGTAAAACACCTTCCCATTACATCACCATTAATTAATGGAAGATTCATTAGTTTCGCAGTTATTATTGGATAAAGCAAATTGATGCCTGCCCCTTCGTAAGGATAAAGAGCTGATACTTTTGTCTCTTCAACATTTTCCATTCTTAAAATAGTATCAATGCCGTTTTTTCCGGTAAAATCGTAACTATCAATAACATTCGAGATACCCATCATACCGTTTGAACAGTAGTAAGCATCATCTAATAAGTCCTTTATTTCCAAAAGTTGTACACTACCATTACTTTTTAATATTTCAAATAATATTTTTTCGAAATTTTCTGTATCTCCACCACCACCGGAGCTTAGTATTTTACCGCCTAAAGCAAGAGGTGTAATCCAGTTTACATCTATATATTTCATTTAAAATCCTCTCTTTGATAATAGCCTTCTTCTTATTATATTATTTTTTACCTAAAGTCTCAATGTATATATTTAATTATCAATTTATAAAAATCTAAAATTTTCAAATTTTTTGTTTAAAGTTGTTATCTTCGGGTATAATTTATAATAATATTGAAAATGATAATGATTATTAAATAGAGGAGTGAAAATAATGAAAAACTTAAATATAAAATTTTTATTGATATTACTAGTAGCCTTATTTGCTTTAGCTGGATGCAGTTACACATCCCCTAGCGAAGAACCTCAAGATTCTGAAAGAACCTTTACTTCTGAAGAACTATCCGAATACAACGGTAAAGATGGTAATCCCGCTTATGTCGCTGTAGATGGTGTTGTTTATGATTTTACAGAATTAGAACTATGGGTTAATGGAGAACACAACGGTTTTGTAGCAGGACAGGATCTAACAGAGGAAATTAAAGAAATTTCTCCTCATGGAATTTCGGTATTGGATAGAGCAACAGTTGTAGGAACACTTGAAGAATAATTTCGGAGGTGATTTATGTATAGTCTTTTAGGATGGCTAAATGTTGTAATACTTGGTATACTGATAACACCCTATGTACTGAAATATCTTAATAAAAAAATATTAAAATCAAGGAACAGTGGTATTAAAAAGGCAATTAAGTTTCTAAGAATTTTGCATAAACCATTAGGACTCACCTTAGCAGTAGTAGCTTTGATTCACGGTTATTTAGCTTTAGGAAGTCTAAGACTTCATACCGGAAGTATATTATATGTTTCAATTATCATTACTGCGGTATTAGGTGGTAGTTTTTATAAGTTGAAAAAGAAGATATTATTTACATGGCATAAAATATTTGCCTTGATATCTCTTATTATATTTATGATACACTTATTTTATCCTAATGCAATTTACTATTTATTAAATTAAAATAGCCCTCAAAGATTATCCCAAGATATATTAATTGAATAACTTTAAAAGAGCTAGTTGGAGGAAGAAGTCCAATAGCTCTTTTTTAATAATATCTATTTAGCTAAATTTTTTAGTGTATCTCCAGAAATCCTATAAGTTGTCCAATCGTTCATCTGTTCCGCTCCTAGTGATAGATAGAATTCAATACTTGGTTTATTCCAATTTAAACACCACCACTCAAGACGTCCACAACCTCTTTCCAGAGCTATTTTAGCCAATTGTTTTAACAAAGCCTTACCATATCCATTTCCACGATATTCTGGAAGCACAAATAAATCTTCTAAATGAATTCCTGCTCTTCCTAAAAA
>JAWSUU010000215.1:0-3702 GCA_033549325.1 Bacillota bacterium
TTTTATTGAAAAATACCTTGAAACCCTTGAAAATGAACGTTTTTAAATAAACAAAGAGTGTCTTACTTGACACTACTCAAAAAAATAAGGAGGCGATTATATGAATATAATAGTAAATACTTTTCCATTTGACACAGCTAAATTAAAAGAATTATCTAAGGATTTTCCAGACATTAACTTTGAATTTACAAATACAGAGGAAGACCTTATTGAAAAAATTCCAAATGCTGATGCACTACTTACAATGAAATTAAAGGATGAGCATTTAGAATTAGCACAGAAATTAGAATGGATTCAGGGTTTGATGGCCGGTGTAGATTATCTTCCCTTAGATACCATTGAAAAAAGAGGTATAATTTTAACAACTGGTAGAGGTATTCACAAAAATCATATGACGGAATATGCATTAAGTATGATGATACTGGATGCTAGAAGTTTAGACCAACTGATAATAAAACAGCAGAATAAAGAATGGGACCCAAATTTCAAACAGGATGAAATAAAAGGTAAAACTCTAGGAATAATCGGGTTAGGATCTATAGGACAGGAATTAGCTAGAAAGGCCAGCTTCATGGGTATGGATGTAATTGGAGTAAAAAGAAGCTACAGTCCTGTACCCCATGTAAGAAAAATTTATACGAATGATGAAGTCGAAGAAGTTTTTAAAAACAGTGATTATATTGTAAATCTTCTTCCATTTACTCCGGAAACAGAAAAATTTGTAAGTGAAAAATTAATGTCTATAATGAAGCCAACAGCTTGTATGCTTAATCTCGGTAGAGGCGGTACTGTTGATGAGGAGGCTTTATACAATGCATTGAAAAACAAAGTATTTAGAAAATACATTTCTGATGTTTTCGAAACAGAACCTCTTCCTAAAGAAAGTCCTCTATGGGATTTGGATAATATAGTTATAACCCCGCATATTTGCGGACCAAATATAAACTACATGGACAAGGCTTATGATATAGTAAAGGAAAATATAGAAAAATATCAAAAAGATAAATCTACTATGATTAATCAATACTCATTTAAAAGAGGGTACTAAAAAAATAAGGTTGGGATTTCCCAACCTTATTCACTTATGAATTCTATTATACTTTCAATTTCTTCTTCTGTAAGTTCCCTTAACTCTGCATCGGAATATACAGCTAAATCCGATTCTAAGAATTCGTATAAATCCTCCAGTAAATCCTTTTCTACATCATAAAAAAAATCGTTAACTTTTGATTCGAATGTTTCAAAGTCTTCTTCATTTGTGTAATCAAGATTTTTAAGAATTTTTTGCCAATCCTTTAAATTCGATTCGTAAATACTCTTCACTTAAATACTCCTTTTAATTAATTTAGATAAACACATTATATAATATTTTCAAAATATTTCCATGTTTTTTTGTAATTTTTGTTTATTTTTTGGATTTTTTTTATTATACTTTCAATGTAAACTTATACTTGCTAATCATATGGGTATAAGTATAATATAAAAACTGGGAGGTAGTTATGGGCAGTTCTAATTCTAATACCATTCGAAATTTTTTTATAATAAAACCAACTAAAAAAATATTATCTTTAAATGTAAGTCATAAAAATATTTACTTTATTTCTTTCACCTTAGGATTAATATCATCTGTACTCATATCTTTTGAGTTGAAATTTTTTTATATCTTGTTTTTATGGTTTTCTTTTTATTTATACCTAATCGGTAATAATATCATAAAAACAAGATATGATGATGGATCTTTTGAATTCCAAAAAGAAATTGTTCTAAATAAAATAGTTGACTCTTTCATTATAATAGGTTTCTACCTTACTTATCCTGAATTTGGAATAATGTATTTGTTCTATTTGGTTGGAATAATTCTAAATTTTTATAACTCGCAAAATAGAATAGTAATTTTCCCAAATAAATTTGAAAATTTTTTTATTTTTACTATTATGGCACTTTTCCCAAATTTGATATTTTTTATATTAGGTTTATTTAACCTTTTATTATTCTACAAAGGTTTTAACAGTTTAAATAAAATGTTTTTTGAAAACGAAATTTAAGGAGTGATGATGTGAAATTAGCAATTTTTGATTTTGATGGCACCTTGTTTAAGGAAGAAACTATTCCTTTTTTAATGGATAAATGGGAAGAATTAGGATATTCTAAGTATGCAAAAACTGCTGTAAAGAAAAAACTTTTAAAAAAATACTTTTTGAATAAAATTAAACTTTTATCAAAAGAAAGCTTTAGAATACAGGCTACGTTAGATTTTCTAAAGATTTTTGACGGTATGAATAGAGAAGAGATAGAGACTTTTTTTGAAAAATCATGTGAAAATATTGAGGATTTTTATAATAAAAAAGTATTAGATGAAATTCAAAAGGCATCTAGTGATGGTTATAACCTTGTTATGGTTTCGGGGTGTTTTCAAATTATGCTGGACATAGCCTTAAGAGATTTACCTTTTGAAAATATAATTGGTACTAAATTACCTATAACGGATAATGGAATAAACTTTGATCAGGATATTGAAATAGTTAGTGGTATGAAAAAAAAGGATATGATTGTAAAATCTTTTAATAAAGGATTAGTGGAGTGGAAGGAAAGTAAAGCTTATGGAGACAGTCTATATGATAGATACCTCATGGAACTTACCGGTTCTCCAACTGCTGTAACGCCGGATGATGATTTAAGATCTTATGCAGAAAAACACAACTGGAACATAATTGATTAAAATGAAACCTAGAACCAGAGAAAAACTTTATATATATTATCGAGAAGGCAAAAAATGCTTTTACTGTAGAAAAAAGCTTCTGTATAAGCAGATGAGTATAGATCATTTTTATCCCTTAAGCTCCGGTGGAACTCATGATATCTTTAACATAGTTTGCAGTTGTAAAAAATGCAACGAATTAAAAGAAGATAAAATTATAGAAAACCATAAGGAGATTATATTAGAATTATTTCTAAAGGCTGTGGAGGATAACTTTATAATTGGAGAAAATCTGGATATAAGTAATAAAGAATTAAAATCTCTTCTTTTAGAGTCCAAAAGGGTAAAGAATATTTCAGGAGAATTTATTTTTGAAAGTTGGGATTGTAGGTTTTATATGAAAGATAGTAAAGTATACAAGTATAATTATGTTTCTTCAATAATATAGCCCTAGTTTAAAAACTAGGGCTATATTTAAAGTATTTAGGTTCTATAATAAATGTTGGGGTGTAAAAACTCTAACATTTATTTTTTTAGACAAAAAAATGTAGAGCAATGATAAAAAAACCTGTAAAATATAGTTACCAACACCAATTCAAGGGAGGTTTTTAATCATGCTCTACAATGACTATTATATTGAAAATTTATTAGGATTTAAAGACATTATTTTAAAAAATGTAAAAAATTTTGATGATGAAATACATCTTTATGTTGAAATGAAGGTTAAAGAACATAATTGTCCTTCATGTAACTCTTTAACTAAGAATATCCATGACTATCGTATGCAGCCTATTAAGGATATTCCAATGTTTGGTAAAAGTGCTTATCTTAACTATAGAAAGAGAAGATACGTATGTAAAAGGTGTGGTAAAAAATTTTATGAGAAGTCTTCTTTTTCTCCAAGATATCACAGAATGAGCTTAAGGTTGGTTAAGTATATTGTTCATCAAATGAGAAAGTGTCATTCTATTAAGAGTATTGCAAATGAGTGTAATGTTACTACC
>JAWSUU010000216.1:0-3644 GCA_033549325.1 Bacillota bacterium
GGGTAATTTAATTACGGATATAAATTCAAAAAGAATTTTGAAAAAAATTCTCTTTGAATTATTATCAAATATATATTAATAGGAGGAATTAAATGTTTAGGAAAATCACAGTTTTATTGCTAGTGGTAGTAATGGTTTTAAGTTTAGCAGCTTGCGGTCAGCCAGCTGATGAGCCAGAAGAACCAGTAGAAGGCGAAGAACCAGCAGAAGAGCCAGCTGATGAATCAGGTAATTGGAAAATTGGTATAGCAACTGGTACTGTTTCACAGAATGAGGAAGAGTACAGAGCAGCTCAACAGATACAAGAAAAGTACGGTGAAGAGCATGTAATTATCCAGACTTATCCTGACAAATTTATGGATGAGCAGGAAACAGTTATAGCAAATATAGTTGGTATGGCATCAGACCCTGATGTTAAAGCTATTATAGCTGTACAGGCTATTCCTGGTACAGTTGCAGCATTTGAAAAGGCTAGAGAAATGAGAGGCGACGACATATTACTTATTTCAGGTCAAGTTCAAGAAGATCCAGAAATGACATCTTCTAGAAATGATTTTGTACTTCAATTAGACGATTTAGGAATGGGACCTGCAATGGTAGCACAGGCTAAAAAGCAGGGAGCTAAAACTTTCATACATTACTCATTCCCAAGACATATGTCTTATGCTTTATTATCAACAAGAAGAGATATCTTAAGAGATTTATGTGAAGAAGAAGGAATCGAATTTGTTGAAGTAGATTCACCGGATCCAACAGGTGATGCTGGAATATCTGGATCGCAACAGTTTATCCTTGAAGATGTGCCTAAACAAGTTGATAAATATGGTAAAGATACTGCATTCTTCTCAACTAACTGTTCACAGCAACCACCATTAATAAAAGCTATATATGATGCACAAGCTATATATCCACAACCATGCTGTCCATCACCATATCATGGATTCCCATCATCTTTACAGATAGACATTCCTGAAGATAAGCAGGGAGATACTGAATGGATGATAGAACAGATAAGAGTTAAAATGGCAGAAAACGACATGACTGGTAGAATGTCAAGCTGGCCTGTACCTATGGCTATGTCATTTATGAGATCAAGCGCTGACTATGCTGTAGAATGGATAAACGGAGATATTGAAGAAAGATGGGACCAAGCTGCAATGGAAAGAATAATGTTTGAAGATGCAGGCGTGGAAATGACATTTACTCCATTAGAGCAAGATGGAAAAGAGTATGACAACTACATGATGATAATAAGTGATTACGTAGACTTCTAAAAAAATAATAAATATAACAACAAAAATAAGTTGATAGCAAGATTTAAAATCTTGCTATCAACTTATTAAGACTTATGGAGGGACAAGATGGACAATGAGTATTTGTTAGAAATGAAAAATATTACCAAGTCGTATTACGGTAATACTGTACTTAAAAATGTCGATCTTTCAATTAGACCAGGAGAAATTCATTGTTTAATGGGTGAAAACGGAGCAGGAAAATCAACTCTTATGAATATTCTTTTTGGAATGAATGTAATTCATTCAACTGGTGGGTTTGAAGGGGAGATATTTTTTGATGGAGAAAAAAGAGATATTAAATCATCCTTCGATGCTATGAATTTAGGCATTGGGATGGTTCATCAGGAATTTATGCTTATTCCTGATTACAGTATCACAGAAAATATAAAGTTAAATAGAGAATTAACTAAAGATAATTTTGTTAGCAGATTGTTTGGACCGAGATTAAAAACAGTAGAATATGCAAAGATGGGCAGAGATGCAAGAAAAGCTTTAGATAAAGTAGAGATGAATATAGATGAATGGATTACAGTTGCTGGATTGCCTGTAGGATATATGCAGTTTATTGAAATAGCAAGAGAAATTGATAAAACAGGAATTAAATTTTTAGTATTCGATGAACCAACAGCTGTACTTACAGAAAGTGAAGCATCAAACTTGCTAAGAATAATGAGAAAACTTGCAGATTCAGGAATAGCAATACTATTCATAACACATAGATTAGATGAAGTAATAGAAATATCAGATAATATTACAGTATTAAGAGATGGAGAGTTAGTAGCTAAAAAGAAAACATCAGAAACTACCAGCAGAGAAATAGCTGAACTTATGATAGGGAGAAAGATAGAATTATCAGGAAAAGAAACAAAAGATGTTGATAGAACCAAAGACCCTATATTAGAACTTAAAGATTTTAAAGTTAAAATGCCTGGAGAAGAAGTAAAGGGCATAGATCTCAAACTATATGAAGGAGAAATCCTAGGCATTGGAGGTTTGGCAGGTCTTGGCAAGCTGGGTATATCAAATGGAATTATGGGACTTTATCCAACTTCTGGAGAGATAATTTTAAGAGGTGAAAATATAATTAATCCAGTTACTAAAGAGATGCTTGAGAAAAAAATTGCTTTTGTTTCCGAGGATAGAAAAGCAGTTGGACTGGTAAATGATGCTACTATAGAATTAAATACTGTTTTTACAGCAATGAATATAAATAATGAGTATTTAAAGGACTATAAGTTTTTTACGATTAGAGATAAGAAAAGAATTCAAGAGCGTGCTGAACAGATGATTAAAGATTTAGATATAAGGTGTACAAGTTCAAAACAAATGGTTGGAAGCCTTAGCGGTGGCAATCAACAAAAGGTATGTATAGCCAGAGCTCTTACTCAGGATCCAGAAATAATTCTTGTATCAGAGCCTACTAGAGGGATAGACATAGGAGCTAAAAAAATTGTTCTTGACTTACTTAAAAAGTTAAATAAAGATTACAATATGACTATAATGATGACTTCTTCAGAGCTTAATGAATTGAGAAGTATTGCAGACAGAATAGCTATAGTAACTGAAGGAAAAATAGCTGGTGTACTTCAACCGGAAGATAAAGATGCAAACTTTGGTTTATTAATGGCTGGAAAGTCTATAGAAAATGATAAAGATAGGAGGGACCAAGATGGCGACGTTCATTAAAGATATTGGATTCCCTAGATTTATGATGACACTCCTACTAATTATAATATTAATTACAGCTGTAGTAGTAGGAATACCAATAGGAATGATATTAACAGACCTTATTCAAAGAGTTGGTATGTATGGTGTGATAGTTCTGGCAATGGTTCCTTCAATACAATCTGGAACCGGCCCAAATTTTGCCGTAACGATAGGGATTGTAATGGGGCTTTTATCAGCAACAACAGCTATTGAATTCAATCTTGTTGGAATGCCAGCATTTATTTTTGCAGTTGCAATGGCTCTTCCACTTTCTGTAATTGTTGGAATTTTATATGGAAAATTATTAAATGCCTGTAAAGGTGCAGAGATGACTATATCAACCTATACTGGTTTTTCTATTGTGCAGTTAATGTGTATTGCATGGATAGTAATACCCTTTAGTAGTGAAATAATGCGTTGGCCAATAGGTAGAGGATTAAAGACTACCTTTACTCTTGAAGGCACTTTATATAAAGTGCTGGATAATTTTCTTTACTTTGAAATAGGTAAAGTAGCAGTACCTACAGGTTTACTACTTTTCTTTTTTGCAGCTTGCTTTTTAGTTTATGCTTTCACACAAAGCAAAATGGGAACAGCTATACAACTTGGTGGTATGAACAATAAATTCGCAGTTGCTTCAGG
>JAWSUU010000217.1:0-3632 GCA_033549325.1 Bacillota bacterium
TAACCATTCTATTCCATTGGTTATTTTCATCAATTATATTATTCTCGTTTAAATTATTAACTATAGCTCCAAAATATTCAGGTGATACAGCTAAATAAAACATGAGATTCGAAGAAATTTCTTTCTTTTTACTATCTTCTAGTAAATATTCATATAGTTTTTTATAATCAGAGAATTTCGTGAAATCCATCTTTAAATAATAAATTTTTTCAGATACTTCATTCCATAATTTTTGATTAGTTTCTATATTTGTATAGTCTTTTATACCTTTGTATAGCATGGCATTATATTCTTCCTGGCTTAAATCTCTTCTTCCAATTCCAATAACTCTGAATTCCTTAGGAAGATGTTTTTCTTTTTCAAGTTGATGTATTGCAGGAATTAGTTTTCTTTTAGTAAGATCTCCTGTGCCACCAAAAATAATCATTGTACAAGATAAATTATCCATACTTACCACCTTATTTTTCAAGTTTTTCCATTTTATGTTTACCAAATTGAAATCTCAGTCCAGAAAGAAGTTTACCGCTAAAAGTATCTGTTTGTTGGCTTCTATATCTCGTATATAAAGCTGCTGTTATAACAGGTGCAGGTACTTTTCTGTTTAAGGCTTCCTCTACAGTCCAAAGTCCTTCACCACTGGCATTAATTACACCAACTATATCGTCAAAATCTTCCTTATGATCTATAAAGACTTTTTCCGTCAATTCCATCAGCCAACTTCTAATTACAGAACCATGCTGCCATACTTTTGCTACCTTTTGATAATCTATATCATAGTTACTTTCAGACATAATTTCAAATCCTTCTCCTATTGCCTGCATCATTCCATATTCAATACCATTGTGAATCATCTTAACATAGTGGCCAGAACCGGATTCGCCTATATAAGCATAACCATTAGGAATACATATATCTAAAAATAATTTTTCAATATCCTTAACAATATTTTTTTCTCCACCAACCATCATACAAGCTCCATTTCTTGCTCCTTCAATTCCTCCACTTGTACCTACATCTATATAGTGGATGTCTTTTTCTTTTAATTTTTCATACCTTCTTTTAGTATCCAAATAATGGCTATTTCCACCATCAATTAATATATCATTTGCTGATAAATAAGGCAGCAGCTGCTCTATCATTTCATCTATTGGAGAACCTGCTGTTATCATCATAAAAATCACCTTTCTGTCATCAAGCTTTTGGAAAAGTTCTTCAATTTCATAAGCTACTTCAACACCTAAAGATTTGATTTTGTCTAGTTTCATATAACTCCTGTTGTAAGCTACGGGATGGTAACCACAATCCTTTATATTTAGTGTTAATGGATATCCCATCTTTCCTAATCCTATTATTCCAATTTTCATCTTTTTATTCCTCCTTTATCCTACATAAAATATTTACCCAAAAAAAATGAAATAATGCATTTTACGATTAATATCATATTAAACTATTATTAATCATAATAAATATAATTGTTATCTTGTTATTATTACCCAAGTTATTATATAATAAACAATAAAGTAATTAATGATTATATTAAAGTTTAGTTAAGCTCTCAAATATTAGGAGGTTTTTCGATGAAATTAACAGGTAAAGTAGTTATAGCACAATCAGGAGGCCCTACAGCAGTTATTAATCAAAGTTTGGTAGGAGCAGTATTGGAATCCAGAAAATTCCCTCAAATAACAAAGGTTTATGGGGCATTAAATGGAGTTGAAGGAATAGTTAATGAAACCTTTATGGATTTAACTCAAGAAACCACTAATAATCTAGAACAGGTTGGAATTACTCCGTCATCAGCTCTTTTGTCTACAAGAGTTAAACCGGATGAAAAGTATTGTAAAGAAATATTTAAGGTTTTAAATGCTCATGATGTTAGATACTTTTTTTATATAGGTGGAAATGATTCTTCTGATACTGTAAGAATAGTAAATGAAAACGCAGATAAAGCCGGTTATGAACTAAGAGCCATTCATATACCTAAAACAATAGATAATGATCTTGTGCTAAATGATCATACACCGGGATATGGTTCTGCTGCAAGATATGTGGCGGAAACTTTTATGGGATTAAATTTAGATAATAGGGCATTACCGGGAGTACATATTGGAGTTGTAATGGGGAGACACTCAGGTTTTTTAACGGCAGCATCTTCATTAGCCCAAAAATATCCAGATGATGGACCACATTTAATATATTTACCTGAAAGAGCTTTCAAAGTTAATAATTTTTTAAAAGATGTAAAGAATACATATGATAAATTTGGTAGATGCTTAATAGCAGTATCTGAAGGCATAAAAGATGAAAGGGGACAGTTGATAGCTACTTCACTTACAAATGATGTGGAAAAAGATTCTCATGGTAATATTCTGCTTTCTGGAAGTAATTCTTTAGGAGATATGTTGGCAAACTTAATAAAAACAAAACTTAACATCACAAGAGTTAGAGCTGACACCTTAGGTTATCCTCAAAGAAGTTCTATTTCAAGTATTTCTGATGTGGATCAAAGAGAAGCAAGAGAAGTAGGAGAAAAGGCAGCTCAATTTGCTATATGGAATAAAATTGATGGTTCCATAACAATTCAAAGAACAGGCTTTTATTCAGTGGATTATCAGTTAGTTGATTTAAAAAAAATAGCAGCCAAAACCAAAGTCATGCCTACTGAATTTATTAATGATACTGGAAATGGAATAACAGATCAATTCAAGTTCTATCTTAGACCATTAGTAGGATCAAATTTAGGAGTCGTGCATAGATTGAGAGCACCAATGGTAAAAAAATTATTGAATAAATGATTATTTACTTAATATAACTATAATTATTTAATAAAAGATACTGATTTGTTTATAAATAAAAGTCTCCAGAATATTTTTTCTGGAGACTAAATATTATTTGATAAAAGTTCCTTCATCAAGTTCTTTGAAAGCAGTACTTAACTCTTCTTGAGTATTCATTACAATAGGTCCACCCCAAGCTATAGGTTCTTTTAAAGGTTTGCCTGCAAACAATAGAAATCTAGCTCCTTCAGAGGATTTTATTTCTATTTCATCACCTTCAGAAAGCAAAATTCCTTTTTCTTTGTTAAAGTCAGCACTATCACCATTATCAAAACTTATACTACCTTTAATCATAAGAAGAAAAACTTTCTCTTGCTCATCTATTAGATATTCGAAGGTTTTTCCCGGTTTTATTTCCACGTCAAAATAAATAGGATCTACATAAGTACCTTTGACAGGTCCCTTTAAACCTTTGTATTCACCACATATAATGTTAACTTTACTATTATCATCTTCGTGAGTTTTCAAATCACTAATGGTAATATCTCTATAAGCTGGTTCAGTCATTTTATTTTCTTTAGGTAAATTAAGCCATAATTGAGCTCCGAGCATTCTTTCAGCTTTTTGGGGCATTTCTTGATGAACAATACCGCTACCGGCAGTCATCCATTGACAACCATAAGGTTCTATAGTACCGCTGTTACCTAGACTATCCCCGTGTTCTAATTCCCCTTCTATTAAATAAGTTATAGTTTCTATTCCTCGGTGAGGATGCCATGGAAAACCTTTAATATAGTCATCGGGATTTTTAGAATCAAAAAAATCTAAAAGCAAAAATGGATCAACATCTTCAAC
>JAWSUU010000218.1:0-3624 GCA_033549325.1 Bacillota bacterium
TTGTATACCTATTTTTTGGATATCTAGGAATTAACATAGCCACAAGAAAAAAAGATGAAATAAGTTTAACTGTGGGATCAAAGTTTAATATCGGATCTTCAGGAAAATCAAAAAAATCAACTAGTAAAGCTTCACCTAAAATACTTGATACAAGTGTTATAATTGACGGTAGAATTGCTGATATATGCAGAACGGGATTTATAGAAGGAACTTTAATTATTCCTGAGTTTGTACTAAAAGAATTGAGACATATAGCTGATTCGTCTGATGGTTTAAAAAGAAATCGAGGAAGAAGAGGACTGGATATATTAAATAAACTTCAAAACGAACAAATTATTGATGTTAAAATTGATTCTCATGAATTTCCGGAAGTTTCAGAGGTAGATATAAAATTACTTAAGCTGGCTGAAATGGTCAACGGAAAAGTACTAACCAACGATTTTAATTTGAACAAAGTAGCAGAATTTCAAGGAGTTCAAGTATTAAACATAAACGAGCTAGCTAATGCTGTAAAACCAGTGGTATTGCCGGGAGAAGAAATGACTCTTCAGGTAATAAGAGAAGGAAAAGAATCCGGTCAAGGACTGGCATATTTAGATGATGGAACTATGATAGTAGTAGAAGGCGGTAAAAAGTACATAGGCGAAACAATAGAAGTTGTAGTTACAAGTGTACTGCAAACAGCAGCAGGAAGAATGATATTCGCTAAGAAAAAATAAAGATTTTGGTTATCCAAAATCTTTTTTTGTAGAGAGGTAATATGGTTAGAAAAAATATAGCAGTAATAACTGCTGCAGGAAAAGGTATAAGGTTAAGAAAAGACATTAAGAAACAGTATATAAAAATAAAAAACAAACCTATCATTTACCATACTATTAAAACTTTTAATGATGCTGAATTTATAGATGAGATAATAATCGTTTCAGATAGAGAAAATATTCAATATATGGAAAAGGAAATAGTAGGTAAATATAAATTTTCAAAGGTCACAAATATAGTTGAAGGCGGAAGCACAAGAAAAGATTCCGTACGTAAGGGATTTAGAAAAATTAATAACAAAAAAAGTGTAGTTGTTATTCATGATGGAGTAAGGCCTTTTGTAGATAAAAATACTATATTAAAATCGATTGAAAAAGCTAAGGAAAAGGGCGCTGCTGTAGCAGGGATAAAGAGTAGTGATACTATTAAAGTTGTAAAGGATGAGAAAGTTGAAAACACTCTTGATAGAAAAAATTTAAGAAAAATACAAACACCTCAAACATTTAAATACGAAGTTTTAGAGGCTGCATATTCAGTAGTAAATTGGAATGATGAAAAAATTACCGACGAAGCATATATTGTAGAATCCGCAGGATATGACGTATATATTGTTCAAGGTAGTGAAAACAATATAAAAATTACCACAGAATTTGATTTAAAATTTGCTGAATTTTTGTTAAATAGGGAGAAATTATGAAAATAGGCATAGGATACGACGTTCATGAATTAGTGGAAAATAGAGATTTAATAATTGGCGGGGTAAAAATTAAACATATAAAAGGATTGAAGGGACATTCAGATGGGGATGTACTTATTCATGCTGTTATTGATGCTGTGTTGGGAGCTTTAGGTAAAGAGGATATTGGAACTTTATTTCCAGATAGTGACATGGAATATAAAGATATAGACAGCAAAATACTTCTTAAGGATGTATATAAATTAATGGAAGATTCTAAGTTTAAAATTGGGAATTTAGATTGTGTGATTATAGCTGAAAAGCCTAAAATGAGAAAACATATAAGCAAAATGAAGTCAATTATGTCAGAAATACTAAAAACATCAGAAAACAATATAAATATCAAAGCTACAACAACAGAAGGTTTGGGATTTACAGGAAGAGAAGAAGGAATAGCTGCACAATGCGTTGTACTTCTTGACAATAAGTAGAAATTTTAGTAAACTTTTATAAATGAATATAATAGCAATGAGAAGAATACTAGATATTACATGTCTAAAGAGAGGAAATGATGCTGGGAATTTTCCGACCGCTGTAGTATTGAACCTAACTTTGAGCTTTCAGGCAAACCTGAACGGTAGTACCGATATAACTAAGAGTGACTTGTAAAAGAGTAACTAGAGTGGTACCGCGGATATCCGCCTCTTGATGGAGGCGGTTTTTTAATACTAAAAATAAAGGAGTAGAATATGGGTAAAAAGAAAAATTTTGTAAAAGAAATAACACCGATGGAAGAGGATTTTGCTAGATGGTATACAGATATTATTCTTAAAAACGAATTAGTTGATTATTCACCGGTTAAAGGATTTATGGTTATTAGACCATACGGTTATGCCTTATGGGAGAAGATACAGGAGTTTGCAGATAAAAGGTTCAAAGATACAGGACATAAAAACTGCTATTTTCCTCTGCTAATACCGGAAAGTTTACTTAATAAGGAAAAGGATCATGTAGAGGGCTTTGCTCCGGAAGTAGCATGGGTAACTCATGGAGGAAGCGAAAAACTGGGAGAAAGATTGTGTATAAGACCAACCTCTGAAACTATCATATGCAATATGTACAGCAAATGGTTAAACTCCTATAGAGATTTACCTTATCTTTACAATCAGTGGTGTTCCGTAGTTAGATGGGAAAAATCAACTAGACCTTTTTTGAGAACTTCAGAGTTCTTATGGCAGGAAGGGCATACCCTTCATGAAACCAATGAAGAAGCGCAAGAAGAAACACTACAGATGCTTGATATATACAGAGAGGTAGCAGAAGACCTACTGGCTATTCCTGTTATTACAGGGAAAAAGAGTGAAAGCGAAAAATTTGCAGGAGCAGAATCTACTTATACTATGGAAGCTATGATGCATGACGGACAGGCTCTACAGTCCGGTACATCTCACAACCTATCCCAGCACTTTACTAAAGCTTTTGATATAAAATATTTAGGAAGAGATGGAAAAGAGCATTATCCATACCATACATCTTGGGGCATCTCCACAAGATTAATTGGTGGATTGATAATGGTACACAGTGATAACAGAGGGCTTGTTTTACCACCGAGAGTTGCTCCTACTCAGGTTGTCATAATACCGATAGCTATGAAGAAAGAAGGAGTACTTGAAAAAGCAGAAGAACTTTATGAAAGTTTGAAAGCTAAAGGAATAAGAGTAGAACTGGATGATGATACGAAAGAATCTCCTGGATGGAAATTTAACCAATATGAAATGAAAGGATATCCTATAAGAATAGAAATAGGACCTAGAGACATTAAAAATAACAATGCTATTATGGTTAGAAGAGATACTTTAGATAAAGAAGAGATTTCTTTGGATAGTTTTTCAGAAACTGTCCTAGAAACATTAGATACAATGCAGCAGGATTTATTCAATAAAGCGAAGAAATTTAGAGAAGATAATACTTTTGAAGTTCAATCTTATGAAGAGTACAAGACTCATATAAAAGATAAAAAGGGTTTTGGAAAAGCAATGTGGTGCGGAAGCAAAGAATGTGAAGCTAAATTAAAAGAAGAAACCGGAGCAACTATTAGATGTATACCTTTTGAACAGGAAAAAACCAGCGACACATGCCATCTTTGCGGCAAAGATGCTAAACACATGGTATATTTAGCCAGAGCTTAT
>JAWSUU010000219.1:0-3601 GCA_033549325.1 Bacillota bacterium
ACAAAACCCCTTTAGAATTTTCAAGATATTACAGTTCAAAAAATACTAATGTATATCTTAAATTGGAAAATCAACAGAAAATGAATTCCTTTAAAGTAAGAGGAGCTTTTAGCAAATTAATATCTCTAACTGAAGAAGAAAAAAACAGAGGTATACTAGCAGTATCTTCAGGAAATCACGGAGCTAGTGTCAGTTATGCATCGAGCCTTCTTGGAATTAAGAATTCAAAGGTGTTTATACCAAGAACAACACCCCAGGCAAAAATTGATAAAATTGAATATTACGGTAGCGAAGTGGTAAAAGTAGGAGAAACCTATGATGAAGCTCATAATGCTGCCATGTTAAAAATGGAGAAAAACAATCTAACATTTATAGATCCGTGTTCTGATGATTATGTAATCTCAGGACAGGGTACTATTGGTTTGGAAATTATGAAGGATAACCCTGATATCGATACTATCATTGTGCCTTTAGGTGGCGGTGGTATGATTACAGGTATAAGTATAGCTGCTAAACATATAAAACCGAAGGTTAGAATAATAGGAGTTCAGACAGAAGCCTGTCCTGCTATGATAAAATCTTTAGAAGATAATACTTGCTATCTTGAATATCCTTCTACAGATACTATATGCGATGCTTTAATAGGCGGAGTAGGTGAGATACCTTATAAGATGGCTTCTGATTGCATTGATGAAATACTTGAAATTAAAGAATCTACTATAAAAAAAGCAGTAGGGAATTTATTAGTTGAAGAAAAAATAGTTTCAGAGCCTTCTGGAGCTATAGGTATATCAGCATTAATGGACTATCCTGATAAATTTAATGGGAAAAATATTGCTGTTGTAATAAGCGGTGGAAATCTTGATAAATGGTTGATGCAGGAAGTTTTAGAAGAATATTAAAACTAAAAAATCTCTTCGGATTTAACTCCGAAGAGATTTTTATTATATGATATTACTGGCTTAAAGACTTTCTATTGTTTCTAAGAATTTCTCGATAGGTTGATTCCCAACTATATCGTGATCTTCATTTATTACTATCTTTGGTACTCCACTTACATTATATTTATCAGATAATTCAGAGAATGTCTGAGCTTCAATCATCTGAGCTTTTATGTTTGGATTTTCTAATGCAAGCTTATGAGCTTTTGCTACTGCTCCGGGACAATGTGGGCATCCAAGAGTTACAAATACTTTTATATCTACAGGTGTCTTAATCTTAGCGATTCTTTCTTTAAGTGCTGACGGTACATCTTCTCCAGCTCCAGATACTTCAATTATCCCTGTGATTAAAGAATTTATCTCATGTCCAGCTGGAATTCCATAAAATTTGATTCCATTATCTTTACCTTCACTATCTAATAATACTATACTTGGTGTCATTTCAACATTTAACTCTTCAGCTTTTTCACTGTCTTTTTCCACGTCATATTCTTCTAATTTTATTTTTTCTCCAACTTCTTCAATTTCCTTCATAAAGTCTAGAGTATCTTTACAGGTTTCACATCCATCTTCCTTTGTAAATACTGCAATTGTTACTTCTTTCTCCATTTTACCAAATACTTCTTTTAAATTTGTTCTAATTTCATCATTAAGTAATGCCATTTTTGTATCCTCCTATTATTTTAGTTTATTTATATATGCATTTGCACTTAGGGCTGCTTTTGCTCCTTCACCGCTCGAAATTGATATTTGCTTGTAAGGTACTGTTGTTACATCTCCTGCAGCAAATAGTCCTGGTACACTTGTATTACATGAACAATCTATTTCAATCTCACCGTTAGGTAAGGTTTTAACTAAATCTTTAAATGGTCCGCTGTTTGGCACAGAGCCTATTTCAACAAATATTCCATCTGCTTTTATATCAAATTCTTTATCATTTGTGTTATCGTAGACTTTTATACCCTTAACTAATTTTTCTCCGTAAATTTCTTTTACTTGAGTTCCTAGATGGATTTCTACATTATCTAGAGTTTCCAATTTATCTACAAGAGCCTGTTCTGCTCTCAATACACTTCTCTGTACTAAATAAACCTTGTTAGCAATTTTAGCTATATCTATAGCTGCTTCTACTGCAGAATTGCCTCCACCGGCTATAACTACATCTCTTCCTTGAAAAAGTGGTCCATCACATATAGCACAGTAAGCTACTCCTTTTCCTGAAAATTCTTCTTCTCCAGGTACATATAATTTTCTAGGTTTACTTCCAGTAGCAATAATTAAAGTTTTTGATTTTAGCTCAGTTCCATCTGACATGGATAAGTAAAATCTATTATCTTTCTTTTCTACTTTTTCAACTCTACTGTCTTTTTTTATAGGTATATCGTATTTTTCCACATGCTCTCTAAATGCACCTACTAGATCTTCTCCCGGTATAGATTCATATCCTAAATAGTTTTCTACTGAGGATGTATCCAAAACCTGACCTCCGTATTTTTCTGCTATTATTCCTGTATTTAATCCATTACGAGTTGCATACAGCGCACTATTGAGTCCTGCTGGACCTGCTCCTATTATAAGTACATCGTACATTACATTTTCTTCAACTTTTTTAGTATTACTTTTCAAACTACTTGAATCAAAGTTTAATTCAAATCCCATTTTAACACCTCTATTTCTTTTTTAGTGACGCTACTTGAAAATAGCTTTAAATTTAAATGCCACTGTGTGGCACTATTTACTTAATATTTTACAAATTGATGATTCGCTGAGACCTCCAAAGATGTTTCCTATTTCCTTTAGACTTAGTGTGGAATTTTTCCTAAAATGCTTTATCATTCTGTTTCTTTCTTCCTTGTTTTTAATCAAGTCCTTGAAAGTATAACCTTTCTTGTTAAGTATGTTGTCTAGTTTTTTCTCAGCTTCTTTTTTTGTCTTGATACATTCTCTAATATTATCGCATAAAACTATATCCTTATAGCATAAAATTTCTTCTTCAGATATCTCCTCATTGAGATAGTTTTTATATGCATCTATAGAATCCATATCCTTGTAGTTGAAAACTCTAAGTACATCTTCTATATCTAACAAACTTGTCTTTCTATTCTCTTCTGTATATTCACAGCAACCGTTCCATTTGCTTTCTTTTGCCAGACAATGTATCTCTTTGGTAGTATTAAGTAGATCGTAGTAATCTTTAATAATCTTGCTTTTGTACCTATCTTTAAATAGCTTTCCTGATGTTTTTTTGTATATTGAGTATGATATATTGATACTCTTCATTATATTCGATATATCACTACCATTATCAAATATGACTAATTCATATGAGTTGATCCCGTCTATACAGTAAGCATACAATTTAAAATCGAATTTATTTTTTGCTTTTTTTAATATCTCTATGAATTTTTCTCTTTCTATATCATTATCAAATAAGTTAACATCAGGTGAGCCTATTTGCTTAATATAGTAGGTACCAAAGCTACTTTTTTCTCTAGCTTCTCTACTCATATTCATCACCTTTTCTATTAACTATTAGTAACTATACAACAACTTGATAAAAAAGTCAAGTACCGTCCCCTATAAGATAGTGTCAAGTTTTTGTTGGAAAACAAATAAAATATATTTTATTGAAAAAATCTCCATTGTATATAATTTAATTG
>JAWSUU010000220.1:0-3550 GCA_033549325.1 Bacillota bacterium
GTAAGCCGTATGCCTTAATAGGGCACGTGCGGTTTGATAAGGGGGAAGCCAAGAAATTGGTTTCCCTACTTTATTCTATTTGAAAATAAATTTTATAAAGTATATTATATATAAAGAAGATAGTATTTAAATACTTATTAAAATTTTAAAGGAGGAAAATTTGAGACTTATTTCATGGAATATTGATTCAGTAAATGCTGCCTTAACAAGTGATTCAAACAGGGCAGTCTTATCAAGAAAAGTAATTGATACAATTATAGACAAGGATCCAGATGTAATTGCTTTACAGGAAACAAAATTACCATACAAAGGACCAAGTAAGAAGCATATCAAGCTTTTAGGGGAGTACTTTAAAGGCTACTCTTATGTATGGAGAACTTCTCAGAAACCAGCTAGAAAAAGTTATGCCGGTACCATGTTTTTATATAAAGAAAAATACTCTCCTGAAGTTTTTTATCCTGAAATAGAGGCACCAGATACAATGGATTTAGAAGGAAGAATTATTACTTTAGATTTCGGAGAATTTTATATTACTCAGGTATATACTCCCAATGCAGGAGATGGTTTAAAAAGGCTGAAAGAAAGGCAAATTTGGGATGAAAAGTATGGCGAGTATCTTAAAAAATTGGATAAACAAAAGCCAGTCTTAGCTGCAGGAGACTATAATGTAGCTCACAAGGAGATAGACTTAGCTCATCCGGATAACAATAGAGAAACAGCAGGTTTTACAGATGAAGAGCGTGAGGGTTTTACAAACATATTAAACAAAGGATTTGCTGATACCTTCAGATATATTAACGGTGATGTGACTGGGGTTTATTCCTGGTGGGCACAAAGGGTAAAAACAAGTAAAATCAATAATTCAGGCTGGAGAATTGATTATTGGTTAGTTAGTGACAGGATATCAGATAAAGTCGTAAAATCAGAAATGTTAGATTCTGGTGAAAGACAGGACCATACACCAATATTACTGGAAATAGACTTTTAGAAAATAGGTGAGGTATTGTGGAAATAGTAAAGAGATTTAAATCTAAAAAGAATAATGTTTACTTAGTAAAAAGCAACGGAGATTTTAAAGTATTAAAAAAATATAGTGATGAAAGTAATTTTAACAAAGAAAAATCTTTTTATGATATACTCAGAGGAGAAAATATAAAAATACCTAATGTCATTAAAGAAAATAATAAAGAACAAAGCATGCTATTTGAATACATAGGTTACAAAACAGCCGTTGAAATTATAGAAAATTATGAACTTGAATCAAAGGAAGATGAATGCATAAAATTAATACTTAAAATATATAAATGGTTAAAAGACTTTCACTCAGTACCGTACATAGAGGAAAATAAGCTGTGCTTTTTTGATTTAAGTCTTAGACATTTTATAATATATCGAGATGAAATATATGGAATTGATCTGGAATCTATAAGGGAAGGCAGTCTGTCCTTAGATGTAGGAAGAATGCTAGCTATGTATATGTACTACGACGAAATTAAATCGGATTTTAAATTAAAAGTTTTGGAGAAAGTTAAAGAAAATATACTAGAAGAAGGATTAATAAGACCTGAAGATTTAGAATACAGTATCAGAAGAGAAGAGGAAATGATAAAATTAAGAAGAGATATACATTAAAATATCTCTTCTTTTTTAGTTATTTGATTTTGAGAGAAACATTACCTATTCTATCAAATTTAACTTGAACATAATCTCCGCCGGAGATACCCATAAGGGGAGTTAAAGATCCTGATAGTATAATTTCACCTTTTTTAAGAGGTTGTCCTAATTCAATCATTTTATTAGCCAGCCAAACTACCGAATTTATAGGGTTACCCATTACTTCAGCTCCAGCTGCAGTGAATTCTAATTTTCTGTTTTTATATGATGCCATTCCTAATAGTGATAGGTCAATATCGTCGATTTTTGTCATTTTATCTCCCACTACTATTCTAGCATAAGATGCACTATCGGAGATTGTATCAAATATTTTTATTTTCCAGTCATTGAATCTTGTATCTACTACTTCCAAAGCCGGCATAATACCTTCCGTAGCAGATATAACATGCCAAGGAGTAACTACTGGTCCTAAAAGATCTTCTTTAAGAATAAAAACTACTTCAGCTTCAATTTTAGGTTGATTTAAATTGCTTATATCAAGTTCTTGATTAGTTTTTAGTAAGCCTTTATCCGTTAATATTCCGTAATCCGGTTCGTAAACCCCAAATTGATCTTGAATTCCTTTACTTGTCAGTCCTATTTTTTTGCCTATAATTTTTTCTTCTCTGACCAATTTTAGTTCAATCACCTTACTTTGTATATTGTAGGAATCTAAAATAGTGATTTCTTTATATTTATCACTTAATTTTTCTATTGGTAATCCAGTATCTTCAGCTTTAATTAATTCATTTGCTATTTTCTCAATTAAATTTTTATCAAACATATTGACCTCCTTTTACTTTTTTAAGTTTTCTAAGGTTTTTTTGTATGCATTTATTAGAAAGGATGCATCCATACTTAAGGCTATTCCTTCATATCCCTCTTTGATTAGTTCAACAGCACCTTCTTCAGTTCCAGTGTATATGAAGCAGGGTTTATTAGCTTTTTTACAAGCATTTTGTATCTTTTTTAAAGAGTTTTTAAAATTTTGTGAACTAAAATCAGCAGGAGAACCTAAGGCTGTGGATAAATCGTAAGGGCCGATAAAGATTCCGTCAATTCCTTCCATAGAAATTATTTCTTCAATATTTTCCAAACATCCTAAGGTTTCACATTGAGGTATCAGCATAGTTTCTTCATTGCTTACCTTGAAGTATTCGTCAATATTACCGGCCAAGCTTTCATATCCAAAACCGGAGGTTCTACCTAGAAATACTCCTCTTTTTCCTAGAGGATGATACTTTCCCCATTCTACTAATTTTTTGGCTTCTTCTACAGTTTCCATGTTTGGAATAATAAGACCTTTAGCTCCTAGATCAAGGTTTTTAAGTATCGAAGGTCTAGTTATATCCTTTACCCTAACAAAAGGCGTAAGATCGGATAATTCAGCTGTACGAAGGTACTCTAGAGTGCTTTCGGTATCAAAGGGACCGTGTTCGCAGTCGATTATCATAAAATCAATACCGGACATAGCTATAGCTTCTACTGTTTGACAGCTTCCCAGCTCAAAAAATGTACCTATTACTGTTTCTTTATTTGTTAATTTTTCTTTAACATAATTTTTCATAAAAACCTCCTGTTTTTTAGTTTATAAGACCAGCTTTATGTGCCTTTAGGAAAAGCTCTGTTACTTTTGAATAGCTAGCTATACCTTCAGGCTGATTGTTGGCTTTTAAAAATGTATCATTTACTTTATTATGAGCAGTATTTACTTTTTCTTTAATATGTATATCCCAAAATATAATTCTATCTTTTATATCACTTAATACGCTGTCACTTCTAAAGGAAGATATTTCTTTATATAATTCAGGGTCATTTCTGTAAAGAGAATTACCTACATAGGTCATCATAGCTTGATAAGCTGAGTACTTAAAATATATATCATCATGATAATAAC
>JAWSUU010000221.1:0-3491 GCA_033549325.1 Bacillota bacterium
CAAGAAATATTTACTTAAGTTTGTAGTTTTTGAAAATAAAGATGAAGTAAATTCTGAATAATTTTCTATTTTTTCCAAAGTGTTTTTTTCCTGTGTTGATACTAATCTTATTAGATTTTTTATTACATTATCATTTAGTATACTTCTAAAAATTACTAAAGAATGTATTTCTAAATTCAAATTTTGCATATTTTTCATTATAATGTCCTTTCAAAACTATTTTTTAAATATATCTTTTACAAAGTCGCCTGTTTTTGTTGCACCGGATTTAAATTTATCAAAAGTTTTATCAATAGTGGCTTTTTTTGATGCAGATACAAATGCCTTAACTATAGATAGGGAGTTCTTTTGAACTACTTGACCTAAAACTCCTGCAGCCTCAATTGATGCCGACCTTCTTATCAATCTTTTATCTACCTTTGTGATACTTGCAGAATATTTTTTAGCTATAACTCCTACCCTCAGAGTCAAAAAAGCATTTGCAGATCCCTGAATTATAGAATTTATTATCAAATTGGTTATTGCAGTAGCTCCTGGCACCAGATTACTTAAACTACCGCCAATAAGAGAATTAATAACCGGTTCCAGCTGTTCATCCATTATTGCTAAATCTTCAATTTCTCTAGCCATAAGAACTGTACCTGCTACGTTAATGTAAAGATAAAATATTTCCTTTACATTAGGTCTTTGATTGTATATATGACTTACTCTCCATACAAGTTTAGATAAGTTTATTAGAACAAATAAGCTATCTAAAACACCGTTTTGAGATACTGCTGTAGTGATAAAAACAGTAGAAGAAGTTTCTCGCATTATATCAAAAGTTTCTTTGTTTAAAATATCTAAAGCACCTTCTATTTGAGTAACTAAAGGTTTATCTTCATCAAATTCATATTCAGCTTCCTTAATGTATTTATTTCGATATAGTCTAGACTTTAAACTAGTTAGATAATTATTGTATGCTATTTCATCATTTTCATCAGGTGTTTCCAGTGGTTTTCTCAGTTTAATATAACCAAATATCGGAATTAAAAAAATTACAGCAAAAATCAAACCGAGTATTACGGTAATAACTTGACCTAGTGTAGGATTAATTGCTGATGTAGTAATAAAAATCTGATGAAGTTGGTTGAATACTATTATAAAAAGTAAAAGGAGAATACCTCCACCTATTAAAGCTAAAGTTTGTTTTACTCCCTTAGTCATATTATCATCCCCATTCATTGTATTACTTAATTATATAATTTTATCCAATTAAAGTAAATAGCAAGGATTTTCTAAGTTAACATGAACTTAACATTCAATTAACTTAGAGTAAACATACAAGTTAGATTACTGTGCTATAATTTGAATTAACAAATACTTATCATAATCAATTTTAGTGATGGAGTATAAAAAATAATTTGATTTATATTATAGGAGGATTTAAATGTTGAAGAAGAAGTTAGTACCATTTTTATTAGTTCTTGTATTGTTAATGACAGTAGTAGCTGGATGTGCACAAGATGCTGAAGAACCCTCAGGAAATGAAAATAGCGGGTTATCAGGACAGGTAATAGTAGATGGTTCTGGTACAGTGTATCCTTTAATGGCTCACATAGCTGAAGAATATATGGTTAATGAAGAATCAGATGTAAGTGTTCAGGTAGGAAGAGCTGGCTCAAGTGCAGGATTCAAAAAATTCATACCAGGAGAAACAGACTTATCAGATGCTTCAAGAGCTATAAAGGATTCAGAAATAGAACAACTTGAAGAAAATGGTCTGGAAATGGGCGAGGATGTTATGGAAATAAAGCTAGCTTACGACGGTTTAACAATGGTAATAAATAAAGATAACGACTGGGCTACAGAAATGACTGAAGAAGAAGTGGTAAACATGTATATATCAGGGGTTTATAGAGAAAACGATATGGTTCTATGGTCGGATATAAGATCTGAATGGCCTTCAGAAGAAATCAAATTCTACGGACCAAATGAAAACCACGGTACATATGAATTCTTCTACGAAGTTATTCTTGATGAACAGGACTTAGTATCCACAGTTAACTTACAACAGGAATATTCCACATTAGTAGATTTAGTATCAAAAGATAAAAACGCAATTGCATTTTTCGGATTTGGTTACTATGTAAGCAATACAGATAAATTAAATGCAGTATCAATTGATTTTGGTGGCGGACCGGTAGCACCTGCACTGGAAACAATTGGAGAAGATTTAGACTATGCAGGATTCACAAGACCGGTATTTACATACGTTAACTTACAGTATGCTAAGGAAAAACCTCAGGTTTTAGATTTTGCTAAATATGTAGTATCTGAAAATGGTGCTAAAAGATTAGCCGGAGAAAACGGATTTGCTCCAATGCCTGACTCAGTATATGAAGAATATCAAAGCAAATTAGAATCAATTCAATAGTAATTACTAAAAATAAAGTTTCTACTTTAGGATGAGGAGTATACTCCTCATCTTAAAGTATTTAACTAATAAGTATAGGAGTGATAATAATGAATGACAACATTAAAGTTAGAGATATAATACAAGACAATATAATAAATAAAAAAAATAAATTAGATAAAATAATGCCAATATTTTTCCTTGTAATGGCATCTATATCTGTAATAACAACAATAGGTATACTCCTAACTTTGGTTATTGATGCATCAAAATTCTTTGCAGCTGTACCTCTAAGAGAAATTTTCAGTACAGATCTAGCACCTTTAAATGCTAACCCTTCTTTTGGAATACTGCCGTTGATTAATGGAACATTATTTACGACTATAATAGCAATATTAGTCGCTGCACCTATTGGTTTGTCAGCGGCAATATATTTAAGTCAATTTGCTTCAGATAGGGTCAGAAGATTTTTGAAACCTATAATAGAGGTTTTAGCAGGAATACCTACTATTGTATATGGTTTTTTTGCATATTCTTTCGTTACACCATTATTAATGAAACTAATACCTAGTCTGGGAGCTAAAAACGTATTAAGTCCGGGAATTGTGATGGGTATTATGATAATTCCAATGATAACATCTCTTTCGGAAGATTCTATGAATTCAGTTCCTGAAATAATGAAAGAGGGAGCATACGGGCTAGGGTCGACTAAATTGGAAGTAGCATTGAAAGTAGTAATACCAGGAGCAATATCAGGAATACTATCATCAATAGTTTTATCAATATCTAGAGCTATAGGAGAAACGATGATAGTTACAATAGCAAGTGGAAGCTCAAAAAATTTCACTTTTGACATAACTCAATCTATGCAAACTATGACAGGATACATTGTAGAATTTACTAGTGGAGATGCTGCAAGTGGTACCACTGGGTATTACAGCTTATATGCAGTAGGATTATTATTATTTATTTTCACATTAGGGATGAATATGCTGGCACAATATATCTCTCATAAATATAGAGCAATCTGGTAATATGTCAAGAGATAATTTCAAATAAAAGCAATAGAATCAGTAAAAAAAGCACAACTTAAACT
>JAWSUU010000222.1:0-3452 GCA_033549325.1 Bacillota bacterium
AAACTATTTGGAGATAAATCTTTCTCGTGAAATTTTGTTATAAAATGAAACCCTTCATTCTTAATGGTGTTGATAGTTTTTGTATCAGTATATTCCAAGGGAGTCTTATTATCTAAAAATTTTATATTTTCTTCACTTACACCGTCTAGTATAATTAGTATAGTGCTCATTTTATTTAATTACTTTCTTTAATTTATCTATTAAAATATCATTGTCCTTTTTGTTTTTCACAGCAATTCTATAAAACTTATCATTCAATCCTTTATAATTGGAACAGCTTCTTATTAAAATATAATTTTCTTCTAAAAGTTCCTTTAATTTAAGGGATTTATTTATTCTAAATAGAATATAATTAGCCTTAGAATCATATACCTTAAAACCTAAATTTATCAGTTCTTGAATAAGATAATCTCTCTGGATTTTTATATAATCTACAGACTTTTTAATATATTTTTTTTCTTTAAGAGCAGTTATACCACAAGCTTCTGCTACAGCTGATATATTCCAGGGAGGTCCATTTTTTTTAATATTATTGATTAAATCTGTATTAGAAGAAAGACAGTATCCTAATCTTATACCTGGAATTGAATAAATTTTTGTAAAAGATTTTAAAACAATTAAGTTGGAATATGACTCTAAAAAATTTACCAAAGTATTTTCAATTTTTTTCAGGAAAAAATCCATGAAGGATTCATCAACTACAACATAGGTATCAGTTTTGAGAGTCTTTTTTAAAATAGATATCATTAGTCCCTTTTGAATAAGTCTTCCTGTAGGATTATTAGGATTACATATAAACAATATATCTAAGTCGTTAGTAATAAAATTGATGAAATCCTCATCTAAATCGAAATTTTTCTCTTCCTTTAGGTAGTAATAGGAAATATCTGTTTCTATAACATTTAAAGCCTCTTCATATTCTCCAAAGGTAGGAGCAGTTAAAAGAGCTTTTTGAGGTTTCAAAGAAAGCACTATTCTGTAAATTGCTTCAGAAGCTCCATTGGAAATAAAAATCCAATCCTGAGAAATTTTTTCGTAATTACCAATTTCTCTTGAGAGTTTTCTTAATCGAGGGTCTGGGTACCTATCACAAATTTCTAAAGATTTTAAGTAAGCCTCTTTAACACTCGTTGGAATTCCTAAAGGGTTAATATTTGATGAAAAATCTAGAATTTTATTTTCACCTACGTTAAATTTATTTGCAGTAGAATATATGTCCGCACCGTGTTCGTATTTAATCATATAAATTCCTTTCTTAGTTTATAAAACTAATAATTAATAAAGATAATATCAGAGATAAAAATGAGGTTATATACATTAGTTTAAAAACTTTTAAAATATCCCTGGTTTCTGGATTTTTTTTATTATCACCAATGTATGGTTTTTCTACAAGCATTCCATCATAATAATTAGGACCTCCCAAAGCAATATGTAAGGCACCAGCTGCAACAGCTTCAGTATGTGCTGAATTTGGACTAGAATGCTTGTATCTGTCTCGGACATAAATTTTAGCGGCTGATTTATAATCATAACCTGATAAGAAGGATGAAATTATCATCAATAAGGCACTTAGTCTTGCAGGAATAAAATTTGCAACATCATCAGCTTTTGCTGAGAACCATCCAAAATCTTTATACTTTTTACTTTTATATCCAACCATGGAATCGAGAGTATTGATCGCTTTATAAGCAAATCCCAGGGGAGCACCTCCGAGAGCTATAAAAATCATAGGAGCAATTATTCCATCACTTATGTTTTCTGATACTGTTTCAATTGCAGCTTTAATGATGCCTTCTTTTTTTAGTTTTTTTGTATCTCTGCCGACTATTAAGGAAAGATGCTTTCTAGCAGTTTCTATATCATTTTTCTTTAAAGGTTGATATACTTTCATGGTTTCATCTTTTAAACTTTTTGTAGCAAGTATGAAATAGCACATTAATGTTTCTACAGCTATTGAAATGTAAATATTTATTTTGCTTATAAAAAGAATAATTACATATGGTATTAAATATGAAATGGAAATAGTCAAAAACCATAATAATATACCTGATATTTTCTTTACTTTACTTTTATGAGTATTAGTAAGTAACAATGTTTCTAATAAGTATATAAATTTTCCTATAAATCTTACTGGATGTGGAATATTATGAGAATCACCTAAAACCAAATCCATCAAATATCCTAACGTTAGAGGTATCATATAAAGCTCCTTCAAAAAAAAACTCCCATTAAATGGAAGATAAATAAGTTAAAAGCATTAATTGAAGTAAATTAAATAATTCTATCGCTTCTATAAAGATTATCCTCCCGAAAATCTTTTTTAATTAAAATTTGGCAGGTCTCCTGACTATCGGATCATTTAAATTCTCGCCTTCCCAATTAAGCAGTGGCTTTGAGATTTATCACCTTTACAGTAGCGGGGGCTGTAACAGACTTTACTGTTTTCCCTATTAAAACACAGTTACCAAATTTCAATATTCAATTAAAACAATTATATAGAGGTTAAAATAATTTGTCAATTAAGTGTACATACATAATTGCCTATAAATATTTAAAAAAAGTTGAAAATAAGATATAATTAAATAGTATACTAAAGAAAGAAGGTGGAAAATGAATTCAGTTACTATAAGAGAAATAATAAATGGACTAGATCTTGAAGTTTTACATTTGCCTGAGAAGGAAATAAGAATCCATAATGATGAATTAATAAGACCGGGACTGCAATTGGCAGGATACTTCGATATGTTTGCATATGAAAGAATTCAAATATTTGGAAAAACAGAATCAAATTATATTGAAACCCTGGATCAAAATAATAAAATAAATCGAATAGATAAAATTTTTTCATATCCTATTCCAGCTGCCATAGTATGTTCAGATATGAATATTGATAGTGTGATGGTATACTGTGCTAAAAAACATGACAGACCTCTTCTCAGAACGAAAGACAGTACTACAAAACTAATAAGCAGACTGGATAATTTCTTAGAGGCAAAATTAGCACCTGAAATTACGGTGCATGGAGTTATGGTTGAAGTTTATGGTATAGGCATATTGTTGACAGGTAAAAGCGGTATAGGTAAAAGCGAGACAGCTCTAGAACTTGTCAAAAGAGGGCATAGACTGGTCTCAGATGATGCTGTTATAATAAAACTAAAAGGTAATACTTTAGAATGTACTTCACCTGAAATTACAAGACATCTTCTAGAAATTAGAGGAGTTGGCATCCTAGACATCAATCATCTTTATGGAGTAGGTTCTATTAGATTAAGACAAAAATTAAATGTAGTAATCAACCTAGAAGAGTGGGATCAGAATAAGGATTACGACAGATTAGGATTTGACGAAAAACATATACAAATTTTAGGGAAAAATATTAGAAAAATGGATGTACCTGTTAGAACAGGTCGAAATATAGCTATGATAGTTGAAGTGGCAGCTATGAGTATTAG
>JAWSUU010000223.1:0-3450 GCA_033549325.1 Bacillota bacterium
CAACCAGCCATTACAAAGAATTTTTTAATTGCTCCAGATTTAACAGCATCAACAACTTTATCAGCAAGTTCTACTACCTGGTTGTGTGCAAATCCACCAACAATTTTCCCGGTTTCAATTTCTTCTGGTGATTTCAAACTTTTAGCTTGCTCTATTATTTTTGAGAAATCTTTCTTTCCATTCTCATCTGGTACTATGTGCTCGCATCCAGGAAATCCTGCTGCACCAGTAGTATATATTCTGTTTTTAACTTCATCAGATTTTGGTGGCACTATACAATTTGTAGTGAATAATATTGGTCCGTTAAATGTTTCGAATTCTGTAATTTGTTTCCACCAAGAACCACCGTAGTTTCCTACGAAGTTATCATATTTTTTAAATGCTGGGTAGTAATGACCTGGTAGCATTTCACCGTGAGTATAAACATCTACCCCTGTTCCCTTAGTTTGTTCTAAAAGCATTTCTAAGTCTACTAAGTCGTGCCCTGATATTAATATTGCAGGATTATTTTTAACTCCTATATTTACCTCTGTGATTTCAGGATTACCGTATTTAGAAGTATTTGCCTCATCTAACAATGCCATTGCTTTAACACCGTATTCTCCAGTTTTAAGAGTAAGAGCTGTAAGATCATCAGCCGATAGACTGTCATCTAAAGTTGCAGCTAAAGATTCATAAACAAAATCATAAATTTCACTGTCTTCTTTTCCAATATTAACAGCATGCTCAGCATAAGCGGCTAACCCTTTGAGTCCGTAGGTTATAAGTTCTCTTAAAGAACGCACATCAACATTTTCAGTTGCTAAAACTCCTACTTCATCACTATTTGCTTTTTCTTTCATTTCATCACTAGTAGATACTTGAAATGTTGCAGAATCATGTAATCCATCTAAGTCTAAATCCTTAACTAATTCATCTCTAAATGAAAGCATTTTTTTGATTTGATTTTCAATTGCTTCTCTATCAAAGTTAGCATTAGTTATGGTCATAAATAAGCTTGTAAGCATTTCATGATTTAATTTATCAAGGGTTTTAACATCTAAATCACCTTTTTTTACTATTTGTGAAATACCTTTAGTAGTGTAGATTAACAAATCCTGAATATTTGAAACATCATCTTTTTTACCGCAAACACCTACTACTGTACAACCTTCATTTTTTGCTGTTTCTTGACACTGGTAACAAAACATACTCATTAAATTTTACCTCCTAATATTTTTATTCTTTATAATTAAACGGACTTGGAGCTTTTATAACGAAAATTTCTAATACTTCGTCATCTTTGTTTCCAACATCCATTTTTGTACCATAAGGAATGTTAATTATTTTACCGCTTTTATATTTATGTGGTTCCTGTTCACCTAATTGTAATGTCAATTGTCCTCTAATTACTATCATATACACATTTGAGTTTGCATTATGTACTGGTAGTCCTTCATCTTCAGGAAAAATCATGTGATTTAAGTCTACATTTCCATCACTTATAATTTTTTCTATTAATTTACTGTCGCCATCGCTAAAATTAAAATCTTTTTCTAACAATTTATTCACCTCTCGAAATTTTTTATTGTTTATTTATTTATAGTATAGTATAATACAAACAGTTAATCGGTAACAAATGTTACGAAAAGGAGTGAAAGTTAAATATGTATCAAAATTATTCTAATATACTTGAAAAAGTTGATTTATTTAATGATATAACTTTTTCAGAACTTGAAAATATGTTTTTTTGCCTAAGACCGTTAATAAAAGAGTATAAAAAAGATGAAATTATAGCTCTTGAAGGTGATGATATTAAAAACTTCGGAGTTCTTCTCCAAGGGAAGCTTATGCTTTACAAAGAAAAATTTGATGGAACTAGAGTACTTTTAAAGGCTGTCTATCCCGGTCAACTTTTTGGGGAAATAGCTTCCTTTTCAGAAAAAAGAAAGTGGCCTGCTCAAGTTCAAGTAGCTAAAAATTCAACGGTGATGTTTATGCCTCCTGAAAAAATTACCAACACCTGTACTAATTTATGTAGAGGACATAGAATTCTAACACTAAATATGATAAAAATAATTTCTAAAAAAGCTATAAATTTAAATAAAACTATAGAATATCTATCTGTAAAAAGTATTCGCCAAAAGATAGCCTATTACCTTCTTGATCAATATAAGAAAAATAATTCGAAAAATTTCATGTTAGAGATGAATAGAAATGAACTTTCCGATTTTCTCAATGTTACACGACCATCACTATCACGAGAAATGGCAAATATGAAAAAAGAAGGATTGATAGATTATCACAGGTCTTCTATAAAATTGTTGGACATTGATAGCCTAGGTTCCATTGTATAGTCCATTATATATTTATCCAAATTCATAAAAAATATACAAAGAATTCCTTGCCTTATACCCCTGCAGGGTATATAATATTAAGAAAACTATGGAGGATTTATATGGCAAAGAAAAAAGTAGCTTTTATTAAACAAAACACATGCGACAGGTCACCTTTTTGTCCCGTTAAAAGAATCTGTCCACAAAAAGCATTGAAAAGAAAAGGATTTTTTGGACCTCTTGAAATAGATGAAGAAAAATGCACCGGTTGCGGAACCTGCATACAGTACTGCCCTCACGGAGCAGTAAAAATGAAAAAAACTAAAGCAAGTTAGAGACAGATAACCTTTTTATTTTTTAATAAAAGGGTTATACTTATATTGAGGTGAAAATAATATGAAAAAATTTGAAGACATACTTTTTTACATAGCAATTGTTTTTTCAGGGTACACTCTTTACAAGGTTTACATGGCGAACAAAGCTGTACCAGATGGTATGTGTCCTATAAATAATTATATTGAATATATATATATATCTATTGGATTGGCAGCAATCTACTTTGTTGTTTCATTTATTAATAAAAGAAAAATTGCTGAAGATAAATAAAAAATTAATAGAGATTAATAATTGAAAATTTGCTACCTTAAAAATATTATGTTAGAATTTTAAATTGCAGATTATATAATAAGGATGTAAATAATGAATAAAAACAGTAAAGCTTTAGGTGAGGAAAATATAGGAAAATTACTTAAAAAGTTATCTGTACCTGCAACAATGGGCATGATGGTTAATGCCCTGTACAATCTTGTAGATACTATTTTTTTGGGTAGATTTGTAGGAGTGGATGCAATTGGAGCTTTAGCTATAGCTTTCCCACTACAGATGATAGTATTAGCTTTTGGTATTATGGTTGGAATTGGTACTGCAAGTGCAGCTTCTAGAGCATTGGGAGCAGGAGAAGTAGAGAAAGCCGATCATATTGTAGGAAATGCCTTTTTATCAATCATTATAATAGGAATTCTATTAGTAACCTTAGGGAGATATTTTTTGAACCCCATACTACTATTATTTGGAGCAACGGAAAATCTACTTCCACTGGCCTACGACTATATGAATATTATTTTATTAGGAAGTG
>JAWSUU010000224.1:0-3422 GCA_033549325.1 Bacillota bacterium
TTCTTATGTAAAACAAAAAATTAATTGATAATTTAAATTATTTATTTCTGATATCTATAAATGAGTGGTATAATTAGAATAACTAAAAATAAGGAGATATTAATATGGAAATCAAACAAATAAAAGAATTAAAGAATTTAAAAAAATACGATACTGTATTATTACCATTTATAAAAAATGAAGGGCTTAAATTAAGTAAAATTGAGGATTTTACCGATGATTTGATAAATATAATGGAAAATAGTGATTTTAAAGAGAATGATGAACAAGTCTATACGTCTACATTACTACAAAATGACAAGTTACTAAAAATAATTTTTCTAGAAATAAAGCCGAATAAAATTGATATCGAGAATATTTTTACAAGCTTTGCAAAAGGATATAAAAAAGCAAGACAAATTAAAGGTAAAAACCTTTTAGTTCTGCTAGACAATATATCTGAAAAAATTGATGATTATTTTATATATGAAAAAACAGTAGAAGCTGCTTATTTATCTAACTATATTTTTGATAAATACAAAAGTAAAAAAGAGACTAATAAAATTATTAATGTTGATTTTTTTACTAAAATTGATAATTTTAAAAAAGCACTAGTAGAAGCTAAGGCTACAAGTGATGGTACTATTTTAAGTAGAGACTTAGTTAATGAACCTCCAATGAGATTAACCCCGGAAAAATTAGGAGAAGAAGCAAAAAAAGCCGGTACAGAATCAGGATTTAAAGTAACTGTATATGATAAATCGGAGATTGAGAAATTGAAAATGAATGCTTTCTTATCAGTTGGAAAAGGTTCTGCAAATACACCTAAACTCATTGTAATGGAATACAATGGTAGTGGGAGTTCAAAAAAAATAGGCTTAGTTGGTAAGGGGCTCACTTATGATAGTGGAGGATATTCTATAAAACCTTCTAAATCAATGAGTACCATGCATAGTGACATGGCCGGCGCTGCAGCTGTCATTGGAGCTATGAAGATTATAGCGAATATGAAACTTAAGTTAAATGTAGTAGCTGTTGTAGCTGCCTGTGAGAACAGAATTTCTCACGAGGCCTACTTACCGGGAGATATTTTAGAATCAATGTCTGGAAAATTTATTGAAGTGAACAATACCGATGCTGAAGGAAGGTTAACATTAGCAGATGCAGTAACTTATATTAAAGAAAAGCACGAAGTTGAAAGCATAATAGATTTAGCAACTCTTACAGGAGCTATAATAACAGCTCTGGGGGTATTTAGAGCAGGTACTTTTTCAAACAATGATGAACTACATGAAGTAATAGAAAAAGCTTCTCAAATTTCTGGAGAAAAAATTTGGAGATTACCATGTGACGAAGAATTGAAAGAGTCTATCAAATCCAATGTGGCTGATATAAGAAACAGTACTCAAGGAAGCACTATTGGGGGAGGATCTATTACAGCTGCTTTGTTTATTGAAGAATTTGTGGAAGATACACCCTGGGTCCATATAGATATAGCAGGCACAAGCTGGACGGATAAAGCTTTACCATATTCTGATAAAGGCGGAGTAGGTTACGGAGCAAGGCTTCTCTATAATTATGCAAAATTAAAAGAAAATAATATTTAATAAAATCATAACAAGATTAAATATTATTATTAATGATAGCTAAATAAATTTATAAGTGAGGCGATAAAATGGAAAAAATAGATAAGATGCAAACAGGTTTTCTTGATACTCCTATCCATAAACTTGACAATATAAGTAAGGACTTGGGGTGTAATATATATATAAAAAGAGATGATATGACTGGGTATGCTTTTGGAGGAAATAAACTACGAAAACTTGATTATTTACTCAAAGATGCTCTGGACAGAGGTTGTGATACATTACTTACCTATGGAGGGCCTCAGACTAATCACGGACGCCTTACAGCATCTGTAGCGGCAAGGTTTGGAATGAAATCTATTATAATAATGGAGGGTAAAAGACCTGAAGTAGCTTCAGGAAATATAATTTTAGATTTAATGATGAAAGCAGACCTTTATTTTGCAGACAGCATAGAGAAAAAAGATAGTCTTAGACAAGAGGTTATTAAAGAATACGAAAGTCAAGGGCATAAAATATACGAAATACCTGTAGGAGGCAGTTCGGAATTAGGTATACTAGGATATTTTGATGCAGTGGAAGAAATAAATTCTCAAATTGACAAACTAAACATAGATTTGGATTTCATTGTGTGTGGGTACGGCTCTGCCGGTACATATGGAGGATTACTTTTAGGACAAAAATACTTTGATAATAAATATAAAGTAATTGGTATTAGTGTATCGGAAAAAAGTGAAGAACAAATATTTAATGATTTAAAATATATAAATAGTGCATCTGATAAATACAAAATGGGTATAAAAGTAACAAGAGATGATTTATGGATAGAAAAAGGCTTTGTTGGTAATGGCTACAATATCCCAGACGAAGACACAAGAAAAGTGATTTATTATGTTGCAGGAAAAGAAGCAGTGATATTAGATCCATGTTATACAGGAAAAGCTTTTAGAGGAATGATGAATTTAATTAAAAAAGGGAAAATAGCACCAAACTCAAACCTACTTTTCATACATACAGGAGGAACTCCAGGTATTTATGTAAAAGAGCATTTAGAAGAGTTTCAAAAAGAGTTATGGTAGTACTTTAGAAAGGCGAGAGTTCTATGAGTAAAGAAACTAATTATAATTCTGATGTAATCAATGAAGCTATAATTTTTGCTGTGAAAGCTCATGAAGGTATATATAGAAAAGGTAAGAATACTCCTTATATATTACATCCCTTAGAAGCAGCATCAATAGTATCAACGATGACAGATAATCCAGAGATTATTGCAGCTGCTGTTTTACATGATGTTTTAGAGGATACAGATATAAGTTATAAAAAGTTGAAAGAAAAATTTGGTTATGTTGCTGAATTGGTTTTTTATGAAAGCGAGAATAAGAGAAAAGATCAAAAGCCTGAAGATACATGGAATATAAGAAAAGAAGAAACTGTTGAGTTTTTTATGAATGAAGCAAACATAGACTCTAAAATAATTGCTTTAGGAGATAAATTAGCAAATATGAGATCCATATATAGAGATTATCAAATTTTAGGAGATGATCTATGGGAAAAATTCCATCAAAAAAATAAACATCAACAAGGGTGGTATTATAAAAGTATGGCAGAAGCACTAAAGGATTTAGAGATTCACTCAGCTTATAAAGAGTTTAAAGATTTAGTAGAAAAAATATTTTGAATTCCTTGAAATATAATCAAGGAATTTTTTTATATTCGAAAAGCAAAGATATAAAACTCAAAATATTATTTTTATTTGGGCTACCATCTATAGAAAAAACTAGAAAATTTTCAGGTATATTAAGATTATTTTTAAAGCTTAAATCAAGTTTGAAAACATCTTTTAAATTTATATAATTT
>JAWSUU010000225.1:0-3420 GCA_033549325.1 Bacillota bacterium
CATACGGACCAGGTGTAGATGAAGAAGTATTAGAAGTAAAAGGAAATGTAACAGTATCTGTAGAAGATGTAACTCTAAAAAACATGGTTATAGACGGAGATCTATACTTAGCAGAAGGTATAGGTGAAGGAGATGTAACCCTAGACAATATTACAGTATTAGGTGAAACCATAGTAAAAGGTGGAGGAGAAAACTCTATCATAATTAAAAACTCTTCACTCACAAATCTATTAATTATAAAAAAAGATGGAAAGATAAGGATAGTAGCACAGGGAAGTACTACAACAGGCAAGACATACTTAAATTCATCTGTAAAACTTCAGGGAGAAAAATCAAACAAAAACAGTTTTGGTGAAGTGGAAATAATAAGAGTGACCCCAGGAGAAAAAATAGAATTTGAAGGTAGCTTTTCTAAAATAGATGTAAAAGCAGCTGCAGAGATAGAATTAACAGAAGGCTCTTCAGTAGATGAGCTAAATATTGAAAAGCAATCAGAAGGAACAAAAGTAAGTCTCGGAGAAAAGTCTAAAATAACTACATTAAATACATCAGCAGCTAAAACTACAGTATCTGGTGACGGAGATGTAGAAACTATAAATGCAAATGAAGGCTCAGATGACTCTATATTTACAGTTCCAGATGCAAAAGTAGTATCAGATGCAAGTGTAAAAGTTAATGAAACAGAAGTAAAATCAGGAGAAGAAGTAGTTATAAACGATACAGGTACAGATATAGTAAGGGTGGAAGAAGAAAAAACGACTACTACAATAACTAGATATTCAGTAAACTATAATGTAATTGGATCTGGTGGAACTTTAGAAACTACTATATCCAGCGGTGATAGGGTAAGAAAAGGAACAGAGTTAACCTTCACAGCTACTCCAGATACGGGATATGAAATTAAAGAATGGGAAGTAAATGACATTACTACAACAGTTAGTGGAATTACACTAACAAAAACAATCAATTCAAATACATCGGTAACAGTAGAATTTGAACTTATAGAAGTACCAATTAATCAATACACTGTCACATACGAAGTAATTGGGGAAGGTGGGACACTTGACGTGGAGGTTGAAAGTGGAACATTAGTAGACGAAGCTACAGAGCTTACTTTCACAGCAATACCTTTAAGTGGTTATGAGGTAAAGGAGTGGACATACAATGGTGTGACTGTATTTCCTGATGGGGATACATTAGGCGCAGGTGTAGGTGATGATCTACATATTACTGTGGAATTTAAGCCAATTGTTTACACAATCAATTATAGTGTAATAGGAGGAAATGGTAGTATAACAGCAAGCAGCACAAGTTATGCAAGCGTGACTGACGGTATGGATGTGAATAGAGGAACATCTATAACATTCACATCAGTTCCTGATGAAGGGTATAAGGTTAAGGACTGGAAGCTCAATGGAGAATCTATGGGACCAAGTTTAAGTATAGCATTAACGTTTATTTCAGAAGATACAGATGTAACTATAGAATTTGAAGAGATACCGATTGCAATACAACCATTAAGAATAACTGTCACTCCAAGCGATGCAACTGTTACAGTAACAGATTCTTCAGACAATGTGATGACTGGGACATTTACAGCTGGGAACAGCCAATGGACATATGACTTGCCAGTGGGACTGTATGACATAAAGATTGAAAAAGCAGGATACAACACATATACAGACACACAAAATATGATAGGGCCTTCAAGTCATATGATAACGTTGGAGGAGATGTCAGATAATTTAGGAAATATAAATTTAAAAGGTGGAACTTATGATGAAAATATAACTATTAATGGGTTTGAATTTACACCAACTACTTATGAATATTCAGGTGTAATCATCCCTTATAATTTTACGACTGCTGGGAGTTCAGACTATTTTGATATATACGTAGAAGAAAATACAACTGACGGTAATAGTACTTTACAAATAAATGGGACAACAGTAAGCATTAATTCTTATGGGAGAATATATATTAATCCAGGAGAAACAAAAACAATTGAAATAATCTATACTCAAACGGGTAAAGCGCCCAAAATCTATACAATAGAAATAACAAGAAGTACGGATGTAGAACTTCTAAATATAGCTGGAGAAACATCTGTATTATATAATACTGATAGACATGGATTCTTAGTAGAAAAAGAAACCATCACAAAAGAAGATATTGTAGTAACAGAGGGTGCAACAGTAACTTTTTATGAAAACATATTTCCGTATAATATAGAAGTGTCAAACCAAACAGTGGTTAATAATCCTGGATTATACGATGAGTTTTGGATAGAAATATTAGGAGCTGATGGAATTACAAGTAAGAAATATTTAGTCGGCATCACTAGAAAAATAGAATTTTTAGAAATCAGTTCTGAATGGACACAAAGTGTTCTTAGTGTATCTTTAAAATACTCTGGACCCCTAGATTCATCTAAAACCCCTGATGCTAATCAATTTTCAATATTGATTAACAATCAAGAAACAATTGCTTACTATGCACAAGGTAATGATAATATACTTAAAGTACAATTCAATAATCCTGCAGGAAGTACAACTGAAAGTGCAATAGGAATATTCAAATATTTACCAAATGATCTTAATCCGGTAAAAGACAGCTTAGGAAATACTCCTAAAGAACATGGACTTTTAAATGTTAGTATTGAAGGTAAACCTATCAGCATAGTTTCAGCTAGTGCAGAAAGAGTTGATTTTAGTGGGGATTCAATAGACGATTTGAAAATTGAAATCACTTACGATGGAAGTTTAATGCAGGATACTAGTAGCGTTATAAAAGGATATATTACTATAGATTTAACATCAAGAGAAGAAGATCCTAGTCCTAGTATTGTTATGTCAGAGAGTAATAAACTATACTTAATATATAACAACTTTTATAATAATATCTATGGATATACAAATATTTCAAAAGAACTTAAATATACAAGTGGATTTAATTTAGAAGATATAAATGGTAAAAATGTTAAGGTTCCAGATTCCATTATAATATTTATTCCAGAATAAAAACTCAAGAATAGTAATCAAATTCCAAAAACCCTGAGACCAAAAATCTCAGGGTTTTAAAATTTCTCATAAATATTCGAAATGACAAAGAAAGAGCAGTAGTCATCCTGAAAGTATCAATATAAGCCTACAATTGAAGGATCTTAGAGTCTTAAGATTCATCGGTAGGTCTAATGCAAAGCTTTCCCAAGAGACTGAAAGTCGATTGGTGAGAAAGCGTCTGCTTATTATGCCATCGCTCAACCACCGTTTTGCTTTCCAACCTTCCAACTTTCCACTTTCCAACTATCTCCCTACCGTTTTGCTTTCCAACCTTCCAACTTTCCACTTTCCAACTATCTCCCTACCGTTTTGCTATCGTTTACCAATCGTTCTTACCTAAACACATTCAACTCCAGCT
>JAWSUU010000226.1:0-3420 GCA_033549325.1 Bacillota bacterium
TATCCTCCATTATTATTTTGGAGATATTATCTCATAGATGTTACTACTTGAAAATGTGGGTTGGATTTGACGCTTACATTCTAATAACTATTTAGAAATCTAATATAATACTTTTTATCATCATAGTTTCAATTCCTCTTAGGTATTCTAATAACCAGAAATAATTGAATCAATAGCAATTTAAATATTTGTTTCAATTCCTCTTAGGTATTCTAATAACGTAATCACATTTTTCAATTTGCTCTACTTGTTTTTCGTGTTTCAATTCCTCTTAGGTATTCTAATAACGTAGCTTTTTTGTTGTATTGTTTACAATGTTTTGTGTTTCAATTCCTCTTAGGTATTCTAATAACTAATGTATATATTGTATAGTTGTAATACGTCTGAAGTTTCAATTCCTCTTAGGTATTCTAATAACGCTTTAGGGCTTGTAGTGATGCATTTAGGGAGTTCGTGTTTCAATTCCTCTTAGGTATTCTAATAACCTATATCCTTTAGTCTTGCAAGCTCCTTGTCACTTAGTTTCAATTCCTCTTAGGTATTCTAATAACTAAATCCTGATACTGGATATCCTTATCCTAGTCATAAGTTTCAATTCCTCTTAGGTATTCTAATAACGGTTCTATTGGTATATTATGATCTGTATATGATGGTAGTTTCAATTCCTCTTAGGTATTCTAATAACCTATAACAACAGAAGAATACAACCAACATATATATCGTTTCAATTCCTCTTAGGTATTCTAATAACTTTGCAATTAAAACGGCAAGTTAGTTGTTTTTTCAGTTTCAATTCCTCTTAGGTATTCTAATAACACTTGGTAGAACTGTTTTAAAGTTGCTTAAAGGTGGAGTTTCAATTCCTCTTAGGTATTCTAATAACAATACGTCTGAGTAAAAATTCGTGTTATTATATGAGGTTTCAATTCCTCTTAGGTATTCTAATAACATGGTTATTTTATAATATCTTAATAATGAATAGATGAGTTTCAATTCCTCTTAGGTATTCTAATAACACAATAGATGTTAGTGATGATATAACAATATAACTGAGTTTCAATTCCTCTTAGGTATTCTAATAACGTGGTATATATATACAATTGATAGAAGTTATCAATGTTTCAATTCCTCTTAGGTATTCTAATAACCTGTCAAGCATTATTTTTGCTTTTTCGCAATATTTGTTTCAATTCCTCTTAGGTATTCTAATAACAATACGTCTGAATAAAAATTCGTGTTATTATATGAGGTTTCAATTCCTCTTAGGTATTCTAATAACCGAAACTGCTTGAAGGGCTTAGCATTGACACCATCTGGTTTCAATTCCTCTTAGGTATTCTAATAACAGCAAAATATACAAAAAATTATATGAATTATACATTAAATATTCATCTTTCTAAAAAAAGCCTTTATTTAATTTTTGTTTTTCATAAAAACTAATAGTTTTGTCTTTTTGCAACAATATTTTTTACACTATAATACATAGACGACATTTTTTTGAATAATTATTCTTTGTAATAAAAATATCATTTTAATAGATTAACGTAGCCAAATCCTTGAGAATTTTTTCCTCCAAATCCTGTTTCAATTCCAAGTTTTAATAATTCTTTAGGTCCTTCAATTTTTAGTTTACCATCCCATCCCCTTATGGCAAATTTTTTATATGATAGTTTTCTCATCTTTCCTGTTGTAAGTTGTTTAACTCTTATATCTTCGTTTTTTGGTTCTTTTTTATACAAAGCTTTGTATTTTTTCTTAAGATTTTCACTAATCATTTTATCATAATCCGGATCTCCTGGTTGAAAATAATAAGTGAATTTTTTACCATTAGGTTTTTCCAATGTACTGTACATTACTATTGGAGACAAAGTTTTCAATATAATATCTTCCTTATTTATTTTTATTTCTTGAAAATTTACACTTTCCAATGATATTTTATTACCAATTAATTCTAAGTCATTTGATACGATTATAGAATTTGCTAGTTCTTTACAAAATACATCTAAAGGGCTATTAATTCTAATATTAATACTATCTATGAATTTTATACTATGGTTTTTTCTATCTAATTTAAATTTCCCACCTATTTTAGAAAAAACAAACAATTTAAATATTCTATTATTATAAGTATAACCTTCATTATGCAAAAAATCAGATAATTCTTTACTAATATTGTTATATATGAACGCTTGTAATATATGATTGTAGCTTATTGGTATCTCTAGTCCATTTTTTTCAACTTTAAAAGTTAATTCTAATATCAATATTCATCCTCCTATACCTATATTTATTTTCTAATAATCAATAGTTTTAAAATTAATAATATTTATTCTACTTACAAGATATTTGTTTCCTCGCCTTTCACAACTCCAATATTAACTCTTTCCGAATATGCAAGAGTTCTAAATTTATAATATAATACTGAATCTTCCTCTTCTTTAATAACCGCTTTAATTTCTACTATCATTCTTTCCAAGTTTGCATTAGTAATATTTCCCTCAAGTACAGAATTTTGAACCCAAGTTAAATATTTCCTGCATATCTTTAAAACTTTATTTACTCTTTTACTGTTTATATCATACATTAAAATAATAAAAATATAAATCACCTACCATCTGTTTATGTATGGAGAATAAGCCTTCTCTTCTAATAAATGTTTTTGTATTTTGTATATTTCCAGTCGAATTAACCTTCTATATGATACTTTATTGCTTACATCTCTAACCTTTATAGTTTGAGCTATTCTCTTGTCAAACTCTTGAACAAATTTCTTCCTTCCATTTTCTTTTAAAATAAATCCATCTCCTTCATTATAAAAATCATTCTTTTTTATTATTTTTTTATTTATAACTGAAAATATTATTCTGTCTATAATTATTGGCTTAAAAATCTCAGATATATCTAAGTTTAGAGTAAAACTCCTGAAATTAGATGTATGTAAATATCCAATTCTAGGATCTATATGAGTTTTATAAATTTCGCTTAGTATTAAAGTATACATAATAGAATTTCCAAAACTTATTAATGCATTTAGATTATTTTGAGGTGGTCTTCTTGTTCTTTTATCAAATTTAAAATCTTTTTGCTTGATTATTTTATCAAAGGATTTATAATAATTCTCTCTTGAACGACCTTCTATTGAAAGCAATCGACTTATATCGTTAATTTTCTTGATTTCTTCAATATTATTTTCAATATACATAATATTTTCATCAACATCAATTCCTTGTCTTGAGTAGTATTGAAGAACTTTTCTTATGTTTTTTAACGACCCTTCAACAAATTTATTAGCTAAAATTATTCTTTTTTCATTATTATTATAGTGTTCTGCTTGTTTTAAAATAACATGCCCTGAATTATAATGTTCTCTTGGATAAAAGGTTCCCATGTAATACCCATAATAATTAAAATAGTGCATCA
>JAWSUU010000227.1:0-3371 GCA_033549325.1 Bacillota bacterium
TATTGATTTTGTTTTCTTTATATGCTCATCTTTCATTAATCTTTCCATGTTATTTACAGGGGCACAAGGTACACCTACATTTTCAAGTAATAATTCTATTTCATCAATAGTTTTATTTTCTACCCATTCACTAATTATAGGTTTTAAAAACTTATCATTGTTTTTTCTGGAAAGTCCATCTTTAAATCGTTCATCGTTTAACAGATCTTCTCTATCAATTAGTTTACAAAATTTGTTCCAATGGTTTTCAAAGAAAGCTGCTATATAAATATATCCGTCACTTGCTTTAAAAACATCACTAGGTCCTGTATAAACTCTACCATTACCTGGTCTTTTTGGTTCTCTTTTTAATAAATCGTATTCTGCAATGCTTGTCTCTAATGTAGAAAGAATGCCATCTAACATTGAAACATCAACATATTGCCCTTTACCTGTTTTTTCCTTGAAAGTAAGGGCAGAAAGAGTTCCGATAACACCGTATAATCCAGCAACAAAATCTGCTATTGCTGTACCCATTTTCATTGGTACCCCATCAGTTTCACCCGATAGACCCATCAACCCTCCAATGGCTAAAATAGTCATATCAAAAGCAGTTTTATTAGCGTAAGGACCTTCTTGTCCATAGCCAGATAGAGAAACCATTATGATATCTGGGTTTATTTTTTTTACATCTTTATATCCTAAATTCATACTATCTAATAATCCAGGTCTAAAGTTTTCAATAAAAACATCAGTCTCTTTAATTAGTTTTTCAAGTATCTCTTTCCCTTTAGGATCTTTGAAATTTAAAGTAATTCCCTTTTTATTTCTATTATAATTTGGGTACCATAAACTTGTCCCATCTGGCGCGTAAGGGCCTGCTATTCTTCCATATTCTCCTTCTTTAGGTTTTTCAACCTTTATTATATCAGCCCCTAAATCTCCTAATAGCATACCACAAAATGGAGCCGCAATAACATGAGTTAATTCTAAAATTTTAATTCCTTCTAATGGTTTATTCATGCTTATCCTCCTGACTATATTTTCTCATCATTACACTTATTTTACCTTCTTGAATTATTTGACTATTTTGATTAAGTACGTTTACTTTTCTTATAATGATGCCTCTATCCGTCTTCGAAGTTTCTATTTTTTCAATAATTTCCATTTCCAAATGTATAGTATCATTTAGAAAGACTGGTCTTTTAAATTTCCATTCATCTATACTTAGTAAACCTATTGCTGTTCCTTCAAAAATTCCCATTTTTGCCGTTAATCCTGTCATTACCGAGACTATAAGCATGCCATGAGCTATTCTTTTTTTAAAAATTGTGCTCTCTGCAAAAGTTTTATCTGTATGTAAGGGGTTAAAATCGCCAGATATTCCACTAAAGTTCACAATATCTGTTTCAGTAATAGTTCTTCCTGAAGAAATAAATTTTTGTTCTAAACTGAAATCTTCATAGTAAAGACCCATAATTTCTCCTTTCTTATTTTATTATTCTAATATACCTATTTCTTTGTAATATTTAGCTGCTCCTGGATGTAAGTTTTCAGTATCTATTCCGCTAAATACTGTCTCTATTTGCATATATTTTCCTCTCGCTGGTTGTTCTTTTCTAACTGTTTCTATATTTTCCCATAAAGATTTTGTAACTTGATATACTATGTCTTCAGATACCTCTTTATTAACTATCATTAAACTTGGATATGCTACTGCAGGAACTTCTTCTGTTTGTTCTAAGTATGTATCTGCAGGTATCGGTAAGTCTACTGCGTATCCATATCCTTTGTCTTTAATTTTATTTAAACCTTCTTCGTCAACAGGTACTAATCTTATCTTTTGTTGTGCTTCTACTTCATGTACTGCTGGTATATCTGGTGCTCCTCCACCTAGCATTACATCTACTATTCCATCTTTTAATTGCGTTGATGCATCTGAATAGTTACCAAAAGATACTGTTCCTCCATTTGCTTTGATTTTATCGTAATCAAGTCCGTATACTTCTAGTAATCTTTGTACTACTACTTCACTTCCTGTTCCTATAGCACCTGCATTTATTTTTGCATCTTTTAAATCGTCTATAGTTTTTATATCGCTATCTGCAAGTGTTACGATGTTTAACCATACTGGATACATAACTCCTAAGATTAAAGCATCTTCGTGCTTTTCTTCAAATGATCCTCTTCCTTCATATGCATCTATTAGATCAGGAGTGTATGCCCATCCAAAATTAGCATCTATTCCTTCACTTATAGCTTTTATATTTCCTACTGAGCCTCCTTCAAGTACTGAAACATTCAATCCTTCAACATCATTCATCCATATGTCTCCTAGAAGAACTGATACTGCATGCCATCCTGACCCCATAGGTGCTGTAACTACTGTTAAATATTCTGTTTCTACTGAGTTTCCTTCCCCATTCTCACCATCGTTTCCTTGACATCCTACTAATAGTGAAAAAATCATAGTTAAGCTAATTATAATTATTATACTTTTTCTTATTTTCATTTTTTTCTCCTTTTTTTAGTATCTAATTTGACATCATTCTTTAACTCACTGCTTCATTTGAATTTAGTATCTTTTTTGAATCTTTATAATTCTTAAAAGTAATTACTCCCAATATCAAAAGTGCTATTAAGTCAGTTGTTAAGTTTGAATTAACCAACATAATTGAAGCTATCATAATAAATATTCTGCTAAGTATCTTTAGGTTTGTAAAGAAATATCCTTGCATAAAGGCAGCAAAACCTATACAACCTATAAATGAAGTTAAAACTACAATAACTGTTTTCAATACATCACTATTTTGTAGTACTAGTTCAGGATTTATCGCAAACATAAATGGAAGTAAAAATCCTCCTATGCCTATTTTAGTTGCCAACAATGCAGTCTCATTTGGTTGACTGTTGGCTATCCCGGCGGCTGTATAAGCTGTTATTGCAACCGGTGGTGTTAATCCTGATATAATACCGAAATACAATACAAACAAGTGTGCAGAAACTACATTAACACCAAGATTTATCAATGGTGGAGTTCCTAATACTGCTAATACTATATATGCAGAAGAAGTTGGCATGCCCATTCCTAAAATTATCGATGCAAACATTATCATAAATAGCATCAAGAAAAGATTTCCACCTGAAAATTGTATAGCAAATCTTGAAAATCTAATACCTAAACCTGTTAAAGATATTGAACCTACAATAATCCCCGCTGCTCCACATGCTATTATTACTGGTACAGCGTTCTTTACACCTTCTTCTAAGCATTGAAGAATATCAAGAAAGCTCAATCTATTTTTCTTATCTATATAGCTTAACGCAATTGTAACTAAAATTGCCCAAAATCCAGCTTTCATGGGACTATTACCCCGTGATAGCATCCATAC
>JAWSUU010000228.1:0-3357 GCA_033549325.1 Bacillota bacterium
AGTTCAGGGAGATACTATTACATCACCAGAGTTTAAAGATAGAGAAGGTAAACTGCAGAGATTCAACTATGCTGTAGCTAATCCACCTTTTTCAACTAAATCTTGGAGTAACGGAATAGATCCTTTAAATGATGAATTCAATAGATTCGATGGCATTGGAGTTCCTCCCTCTAAAAACGGAGACTATGCTTTCTTAATACATTTACTTAAATCATTAAAATCCAATGGTAAAGGAGCAATAATACTACCTCATGGCGTTTTATTTAGAGGAAATGCTGAAGGAGAAATAAGAAAAAACATCGTAGAAAGAGGATGGATTAAAGGTATTATAGGACTTCCAGCCAATCTATTTTTTGGAACAGGGATACCTGCCTGCATAATTTTAGTAGATAAAGAAAATGCTCACAGTAGAAAAGGCATATTTATGATAGACGGAAGCAAAGGCTATGTAAAGGATGGTAATAAAAACAGACTTAGAGAACAGGATGTTAAAAAATTAGTAGAAACCTTTAATAAACAATTAGAATTAGAAAAGTATTCAAGGATAGTACCTTTACAGGAAATAAAAGACAATGAATACAATCTTAACATACCAAGATATATAGATAATCAAGAAGAAGAAGATATTCAGGATATAAAAGCTCATCTTAAAGGAGGCATCCCTAAGGAAGACATAAATGAACTTGAACGGTACTGGAAGGTATACCCAAGCTTAAGAAAAGAACTATTTATGGAAAAAGATAATTTAGATTATGCTGTTCTAAATGTAAGTATAGATCAGATAAAAGAAACTATATACAACAACAAGGACTTTATAAACTATGAGAAGGAAGTAAAGAACACTCTAAATAATTGGATAGATAACAATAGATCCAACTTAAAAGGAATAGATGAAAATGTTAGACCAGTAGAATTAATAACAGATTTATCTGGACAGTTACTTAAGTCTTTTGAAGGAAGAGTAATAATAGACAAATACGATATATACCAGTATTTAATGGGATACTGGAACGATACGATGAAAGATGATGTCTATATGATAGTTGAAAACGGATGGATAGGAGATGAAGATCTTCTACCAGAAGAATTAGTTATAAATGTATTCTTTAAAGCAGATAAAGAAGAAGTAGAAAACCTAGAATCTGAAAAAGACAGTTTAGAATCAGAACTTCAGGAATTTGAGGAAGAACACACTGGAGAAGATGGATTACTTGAAGAAGTAAGAAACGATAAAGGAAATATAACAAAGACAGAACTAAAGAAAAAAGTAAAAGAACTTGAAAAAGAAGAAGGTTCAGAAGAAGAACTTAAGATATTCAATAAATATCTAACCCTTACTGATGATATATCTTCAATAAAGAAGAAAATAAAGAAGAAGGAAAAAGCCCTATCTAAAAAGGTAACAGAAAAACTAGAAAACATAAGCGAAAAAGAAGTTAAAGACATAGTAGTTGAAAAGAAATGGATAACTACAGTTAAAAGTAAAGTCTTAGAAGAGATGGAAAGAATATCTTACAGACTTACAACAAGAATCAAAGAACTGGCAGAAAGATACCAAGAACCCCTTCCTGAAATAGAAAAAGAAGTTCAAAAGCTGGAAGGAAAGGTTAAAGAACATCTTAAAAGGATGGGTGTATCATGGTAGAAGAAAAAGTAAGAGAAGGATATAAAAGTACGGTAGTAGGAGTTATACCTGAAGATTGGGTTATATTAAAATTAGATGATGTTTGTACTTCTATTAATGATGGGACTCATCATACTCCAAAGTATGTTGAAGATGGCATTCCTTTTTATAGCGTTGAGAATATAACAGATAATAATTTTACTAGTACTAAATACATATCTCAAGAAGAGCATTTAAAATTAATTAGAAGATGTCTACCAGAAAAGGGAGATATCTTGATGACAAGAATTGGAACATTAGCTAAAACTAAATTAATAAACTGGGATGTAAATGCAAGTATATATGTAAGTTTAGCTCTTCTAAAGATGAATAAAAAAATATATAGTAAATATTTTTATGAATATAGTAAATCTAGTAGATTTGTTGAAAGTGTAGAGAAAAGATCTTTGATGAATGCGACGCCTAAGAAAATAAATATGGGTGAAATAAATGAGATACCAATACCATTACCCCCAATTAAAGAACAAAAATCTATAGCAAATGTACTATCAGATACAGACGAGCTTATAACCTCCCTCCAAAAACTTATAGATAAAAAAGAAAAGATAAAAAAGGGAGCAATGCAAAAACTTCTTACAGGAGAAAAAAGACTACCTGGATTTGATGGTGAATGGGAAGAGACGGAACTCGGAGAATTATATACTATAACTGCAGGAGGAGATTTAGATAAAGATAGTTTTAGTAAAAATAAAACGAATACTTTTTGTTATCCAATTTACTCAAATGGATTAACGAAAAAAGGTTTATATGGTTATTCATCAAAATATATTTATGATGGAAACAAAGTAACCGTAACAGCAAGAGGAACTATAGGATGTGCAAATTATAGAAAGATAAAATTTTGTGCAATAGGAAGGCTGCTAATTTTATCGCCTAATATTGAAATAAACAACTTTTTAATATCAGAAATAATAAATACATTAATAGAATTTAAGCTTGAAAGTACAGGGGTTCCACAACTAACAGCACCAAAAATAAGAGGATATAAGATAAGAATACCAAAAGATATTAAAGAACAAAAAGCAATAGCCCAAATACTATCAGATATGGATAATGAAATAGAAGCTTTGAATAAGAAGTTAAATAAGTATAAGAAAATTAAGCAGGGTATGATGGAAGAACTGCTAACGGGGAGGATTAGATTAATATGAGTGAAGTAGGTCAGTTGGAAAGAATAACTCAAGAAAGAGTGAAAAAGCTTTTTATTGATGTGTTAGATTATACATACTTAGGAGACTGGACCGAAAGAACTATTAATTCTAACGTAGAAAATGTACATTTAGAGAAATACCTAAAAAGACAAGGATACAGTGAATACCTTGTAAGAAAAGCAGTTGAAGAACTTGAAGTCCTGGGAAAAGATAACAGCAGGTCTCTTTATGATGCAAACAAGGAAATATACAGCAAATTAAGGTATGGAACACAGATAAGAGAACATCACGGTGAAGATAAACAAACTGTTATGTATATTAACTGGAAAGAGCCCGAAAAAAACGACTTCTATATTGCCGAAGAAGTAACTATTAACGGACAACATAAAAAAAGACCAGATATAGTTATATACATAAACGGTATAGCCTTGGGAATAATAGAACTTAAAAGAAGTATAGTATCCATCAATAAAGGTATAAGACAAAACATCTTAAACCAAGAAGAAGAATTTATAAAACCTT
>JAWSUU010000229.1:0-3293 GCA_033549325.1 Bacillota bacterium
GGAATATTATCTATAAACAAAGAAGTAATAAAAGATAATACCAGTCTTCATATTAGGAACATATAATAAGAAGGGGAGTAAATTAAGAAAAGTCCATATACTGTTTTGAAATTCAAAGATACTGGTTAAATTAATCGGTGTCTTTTTTGTTATTTAAAAAAGGTTCAAAACCTAAATTTAACCACTTATTAACCACTACAGATCTCATTAAGCCAGTATTGATTAGTTTTCTTAAGAAACAAGAATGTTAATATTGCTTATGTAAAGCCATTTTAGTAAGGATTAGTAAATGGATATTTTTAAATGCACGTTGCTGATTAGCGGTTGTTTTTTGTTTTTTGAAATCTTTTGCAGTATTTAACATAACACTATTTTTTATGATATAATAAAAAAGATGAATTTAAAATTTTTAATAAAACATAAATAAATGAAGAGGTGCAGAATGAATAACTTTGGAGAAAAAGTCAACTTTATTTGGAAAATAGCAGATTTACTAAGAGGACCATACAAACCAGAAAAATACGGTGATGTAATATTACCTATGTCGGTACTTAGAAGATTCGACTGTCTACTTGAAGATACTAAAGAAGAAGTAATAGAAAAAGCTAAATCAACAGATATAGAAAAAATATTAAATAAAACTGCTGGATACAACTTTTCCAACAAATCAATCTACACTTTCGATAAACTACTAAATGATCCAGATAATATAAAAGCAAATTTTGAAAACTATATAAACGGCTTTTCAGAAAATGTAAGAGAAATAATAGAAAATTTTGAATTTGAAAAAGAGATTAAAAAGCTTGAAAGCAATAATCTTTTATTTTTAGTTACAAAAGAATTTACAAATATAGATTTACACCCTGACAAAGTATCTAATCAGGAAATGGGATACATCTTTGAAGAGTTAATAAGAAGATTTTCAGAAAATGCTGAAGCCGGGGACCACTATACTCCTAGAGAAGTTATAAAGCTTATGGTTAATTTGCTTTTTAATGAAATAGAAGAAGACCTAACTAAACCTGGAAGTATATTTACAGTAGGAGATTTTGCCTGTGGTACTGGTGGTATGCTTTCGGAAGCGACTAAATACATAAAAGAAATGAATGAAGATGCCCAGGTAGAGGTTTTTGGTCAGGAGATAAACAACCAATCCTATGCTATCTGCAAATCAGATATTTTAATAAAAGGACAAAAGGAAAAAAATATAGCTTTTGGAAACTCTTTTACAGAAGACGGACATAAAAACCTTAAGGTAAGATATGCCCTTATGAACCCACCATTTGGAGTTAATTGGAGCAAAGACAAGGACTTTATAAACAAAGAAGCCGATGAATTAGGCTTTAATGGCAGATTTGGAGCTGGAACGCCGAGGACTTCCGATGGATCTCTACTTTTCTTGCAGCACATGCTTTCTAAAAGAATGGAAGATGAAAAAGGTTCAAGAATGGCAATAATCTTTAACGGTAGTCCTTTATTTACAGGAGATGCAGGAAGTGGAGAATCAGAAATAAGAAGGTGTATAATAGAAAACGACTTCTTAGAAGGGATAATAGCCATACCTACAGATCTTTTCTATAATACCGGTATATCTACATATATATGGGTATTAACAAACCGTAAAAATGATAATCCTTTAAAAGGACCTGTAAGAAAAGGAAAAATACAGTTGGTAGATGGAACAAACTTCTATCACAAAATGAGAAAATCCTTAGGCTCTAAAAGAAACGAAATAGGGGAAAAAGACATAAAAGAAATATCGATGATATACAACGAATTCAAAGAAGGAGAATACTGCAAGATATTTGATAATAAAGAATTCGGATACTTAAAGGTAACTATTGAAAGACCTTTAAGACTAAACTTTAAAATATCAGAAGATAGAATAGAAAACATATATGCAGAAAATATCTTCTCAAAACTGTACGATGAAGAGAAAGCAGAAGAACTGGAACTAAAAAAAGAAACACAAACTATAAAACCAAGAGAACTTAAAAAACTTGAAAAGCTATATAAAGGCAAAAAACTTCAAAATGAAATAATGAATAGGTTAAAAGAAAACATAAGCGATGAGCTTTATATAAACAGAGAAGAATTCATAGAAAAATTGGATGAAATATTTAAAGGATTAGACCTTAAAAAATCTTTAGTGAAAGCAGTCTGGACGGGATTATCAAAAAAAGACGAAACAGCAGATTACTGTATGAAAGGAAAGAAAAAAGAATCAGATACAGACCTTAGAGATACCGAAAGGATACCTCTATCTATTGACGTGGAAGAATTTAAAAAAGAAGATAAAGATCACATAAAAAAAGAAAAGAAAAACATAAAACAGTACGTTGAGAAAGAAGTAGCACCCCATGTAGATGAATTTTGGATAGATCACTCTAAAACTAAAATAGGATATGAAATACCATTTACAAGATATTTCTATAAATACGAAAAGTTAAGACCTTTTACAGAGATAATGGAAGAAATAAAGCAGCTGGAAGAAGAAATACAAGAAGACATAAAGAAGGTGATCAGCTGATGATTGAAAATAATAGATTGGAATTTATGTTCGATAAAGAGCTTATAAATGTCGGTGACAATGTCGGTAAGGAAAATATAGAGCTAAGTAAAACCCAAGAAAAGATTATTATGGAAATTTCAAAAAATAATAATATAACTCAGAAAGAATTAGCTAAAATTCTTAAAGTTAATGAAAGAACTATTCAACGAAATACAGTTATATTACAAGAAAAGGGATTATTAAAAAGAATCGGACCTGCTTTTGGTGGTCATTGGGAGGTAATTAAGTGACCTACGAGATTAAATATAGAGACAAAGAAGAGATGAAAGATAGTGGTATAGAGTGGATAAATGAAATACCATATAATTGGGAAATAAAAAAAGTAAAACATACTTCTAAGCTTATTACAGGAGATAGTATTTCTGCATCAGATAAAGATCAATACTACTCAGAAGAATTAAATGACTATTATCAATATGTAGGAACTAAAGATATAGATGTAAATACAAATCAAATTGATTATAATAACGATTTATATATACCATTAAAAAATAGTTTTAATATAGCTAATCCTAATACTTTTTTTATATGTATTGAAGGAGGAAGTGCAGGAAGAAAAATAGCATACAATAATAGCAAAGTTTGTTATGTAAATAAACTATGTAATATTGAGACAAAAAAAGGATATTCCAATAAACTTTTATATTATATTTTTCAAAGCAAAGAATTTACAACACAGTTCAATATAAAAACCACAGGAATTATTCCAGGTATATCAACT
>JAWSUU010000230.1:0-3236 GCA_033549325.1 Bacillota bacterium
CTGGAAGAAATAGAAGAAGAAATCAAAAAATACTCAGAAAATGTAAAAATTCTGGAGTTAGACATCAAAAAATTAGAAAAAGAAACAGGAGGATTTGAAATAATCGATTTATCAAAATTACAAGATAAGATAAACCTTCTTGAAGAAAAAAGAACTTCCTGTGTGAAAAAAATTACAAATCTTGAAACGAAAATAAATAAGAGCAAAGAGCTTATTGAAGAATTAAAATCCAGCTATAAAAATATTGAATATATGAAGAAAAAACACAGTAAATACAGCTTCCTATCCGGATTGGTAAACGGAAGAGGGGATAACGGAATGGATAAATTATCCCTTGAGAGATTTGTGCAGATAGAATTTTTTGAAGACATAATAAATGCTGCAAATCAAAGACTTAGAAAGATGACAGAAGATAGATACTATATGAAAAGAGCAGAAGAATATACAAGACAGCGACAGATAGGTCTGGATTTAGATGTATACGACAACTATACAGGAAAGACTAGATCTGTAAAAACTCTTTCCGGAGGAGAAAGTTTTAAAGCTTCACTGTCCTTAGCATTAGGACTTTCAGATGTAGTACAGTCCTACTCCGGAGGGGTCCAGCTTGATACAATATTTATCGACGAAGGCTTTGGATCATTAGATCCTGAATCCTTAGAAAATTCTATAAACTGTCTAATAGACATACAGGAAAAAGGCAGATTAGTAGGTATCATTTCTCATGTAGAAGAGTTAAAGGAACGTATAGATACTCGACTGGAGGTTATATCTACCAACAGAGGTAGTACTACACAATTTATAGTGAAATAATAAATTTCCTCACAATATTCTTTAAATATTTAAGAAAATGTAATATAATTAAAATAAGCTCTTAGTAAATCTAGGGGCTTATTTTTCAAAATAGAATCTAAGGAGATAGATATGAAGCCTGAAATAGAAAAGCTACTTAATCATACATCAATTAGAAAATATAAAGATAGACCTATAGAAGAAGACATAAAAGATATAATAATAAGAAGTTCTCAGATGGCACCTACATCTAGCCACTATCAATCCTATTCAATAATAGAAATAAAAAAAGAAAAAACTAGAAAGATGCTAAAAGAAATATCCGGTGGACAAAAGTGGATATTAGAAGCTCCATTGGTACTTCTTTACTGTGTTGATTTACATAGGGCAGAAAAGTATTTTGAAGGAGTAGATTCGGATGCCTTAAGCAACCTGGAACACTATACAGTAGCTGTAACAGATGCTGCTTTAGCCGCTCAAAAAGCTCTAATAACAGCACAACTTCTGAATTTAGGAGGAGTATTTGTTGGAGGGATAAGAAACGACGTAGAAAAAATATGTCAGGAGTTAAAACTACCAGATAAGGTAGCACCTCTTTTCCTGCTGTGCTTAGGCTACCCAGATCAGGAAGTAGGTATCAAACCAAGACTACCTAAAGAAGAAATATTAAAAACAGATTGCTACGAAGATGAGCATCAAGATGAAATAGTAGAAAAATACAATCAAGAAGTAAAAAATTACTATATTGAAAGAACAAAGGGAGAAATACAGGATACATGGACCTACAGAAGTGGACATGCATTATCATCTAAAAAAAGGTACAGTGTAGGAGATTGCTTTAGAAAAAGAGGATTAGCATCCAAATAATTTAAATATGTAAGGAGAAGGATTTTATGAAAAAAGAAAGATTTGCATCAAGAATGAAAAGAATGGAATCAAATGAAATGGCAGAAATTTTAGAATTAGCAGCAATACCTGGACTTATATCTTTTGCAGGAGGATTACCGGCACCGGAGTCATTTCCTGTAGAACAAATTAAAGCTTCAGCAGTCGAAGTAATGGATACTTTAGGCAGAAAAGCCCTTCAGTATAACAACTCTTCAGGATACAAACCTTTAAGAAAATGGATTGCAAACCGAATGAACAGTACAGGAACAAAAGTCGAAGGTAAAGATATTCTCATTACCAGTGGTTCTCAGCAGGGAATAGACCTTACGGGAAGAGTATTCTTAGAAAAAGGCGATGTTGTATTCTGTGAAAGCCCAAGTTATTTAGGGGCTATAAATGCACTAAGCGCCTATGAATGCGATTTCGTAGAAGTACCTACGGATAATGAAGGTATGGAAATGGATGAATTAGAAGAACTAATAGATAAAAATGAAAATGGCAAATTTATCTACGTGATCCCGGACTTTCAAAACCCTACAGGGAAAACTTGGACAAAAGAAAGAAGACAGAAATTACTTGAAATAGCAAAAAACAAAGATCTTATAATAATAGAAGACAATCCATACGGTGAACTCAGATACGAAGGAAGCAATGTTGAAAGCATAAAATCTATGGATACAGACGATAGAGTAGTTTATTTAGGTACTTTTTCAAAGATACTGTCTCCAGGGATTCGTATAGGATGGGTATGTGCCGGTGAAGAAATAATGGACAAATACCTCAGGGTAAAACAAAGAACCGATGTCCATACAAATTCAGTAACTCAAATGGAATTAGTAAACTTTTTGGAAAACAATTCAATAGATGATCACATACAGGAGCTTATAAAACTTTACGGAAATCGTAGAGACGTAATGGTTGAATCTATTAAAGCATACCTACCAAAGGATGTTAAAGTAACTCATCCAGAAGGAGGATTATTCCTATGGCTTGAACTACCAGAAGAAATAAATACAAAAGATATGCTAAAAAAAGCAGTGGATAAAAACATAGGATACGTACCAGGTGGAGCCTTTTATCCAAACAACAGACAGGAAAATACTATAAGGCTTAACTTCTCAAATATGAAAGAAGATGACATTAAAAAGGGTATTAAAATACTTGGAGAGGTAATACAAGAGGAACTATAATGATAGATTAACAGTAGATTAACGATAGTAGAACAATAGCATAGCAATGGTTAAACATTTTTTAAGCCTTAGTTGAACAATGCTTCAACTAAGGCTTTTGTTATGCAGAGCCTGCGAAGGATCTAAGACTCTTCGGTTTCACCTCTGAGTGACAATTCTTTGTCATCCAGAGCTTGCTGTAGCCCTAGCACTATTTGTCTAATAAATAGATGCAGGTCTCACGAATAGCTTTCCCAAGAGAATGAAATCGATTGGCAAGAAAGAGTCTTTGGAAGGATCTTAAGCTTACTACTTCTCTAAATGTGACACTAAAATCATTTTAGTATATAATAAATAAAGAAATAAAAAATCATAAAAACTTTCAGA
>JAWSUU010000231.1:0-3195 GCA_033549325.1 Bacillota bacterium
AAAAGTCTTTTTTGAAGAAGATTGTAAGATGGAAAATATGAGAGCATTTACCCTGCTAAGAGATTTGGAAGATTTAATTGCTGATGTAAGTTACAAACCTGAAGACTTATTTGATGATGATGAAGCTTCGGATAAGATTATAAAAGATGGATTTAGTATATTTTTTAAGTCAGAAGAGGATTACGAAGAAATATTTAATATATTAAACAATAGCATGTTTGTTAAAATAGTTGAGCTTAAAGAAGTTGACGATTTTGAGGAAAAAACTGAAGATATAGAAGAAGAAATCGTTCTCGAAGAAAAAACAAACTCAAATACCGTCAAGAAAAACATAAAGAATCCTTTTTCATTAAACAAAAGCAAAAATATTATAACTGTAAATGTGGAAAAAATGGATGTACTAATGGATTTAGTGGGAGAAATAGTTATTACAGAATCCATGGTTACTAAAAATCCTGAAATACAGGATCTGGAATTAGAAAGTTTTGACAAGGCTGCTAGACAGTTGAGGAAATTAAATAACGAGCTTCAAGATATAGTTATGTCCATCAGAATGATACAAATCGGTCCAACATTTCACAAAATGCATAGAATAGTAAGAGACATGAATAAACAATTGGGGAAAGATACTCGTTTAGAAATTTCTGGTGAAGAAACAGAAGTTGATAAAAATATTATCGATACTTTAGGTGAACCACTAATGCATTTAATAAGAAATTCTTTAGACCACGGAATTGAATCAACAGAAGAAAGAGTCGAAAAAGGAAAGCCAGAAAGAGGATTAATTGCTTTGGATGCTGTAAATACTGGTGGAGATGTAATTATAAGTATAAAAGATGATGGAAAAGGTTTGGACAAAGATATGCTTCTTGAAAAAGCATCTAGAAATAATCTGCTCACTAAATCCCCTGAAGAAATGAGTGACAAAGAAATCTTTTCTCTTATTCTACTTCCAGGATTTTCTACAAAAGATAACGTAAGTGAATATTCCGGTAGAGGAGTAGGAATGGACGTAGTTAAAAAAAGTATTGATAAAGTAGGTGGAAATATACAAATAGAGAGTAAGAAAGATGTAGGTACAACTATAAACATTAAAATACCACTAACTCTTGCAATTATTGATGGAATGAAAATTTCCGTAGGTGATTCTATATTTACAGTTCCTACAACTACCATTAAAGAGTCTTTTAAGGCTAAAGAAGAAGATCTTGTCAAAGATACCTCTGGCAAAGAAATGATACTCATAAGAGGTGAAGTTTATCCCGTTGTAAGGTTGCATGAAATTTTCAATTTAGATGCTAAAGAGGTTAGTCTAAAAGATGGTATTCTTGTAATGGTTGAAACTGAAGAAAGCAACTACTGTCTATTCGCCGATGAAATACTAGGTGAACAGCAGGTTGTTGTAAAACCAATTCCTTTTTATCTAAGACAATACAAGGTAAAAGATAGCGGCGTTGCCGGATGTGCAATCCTGGGAAATGCTGATATAAGTCTTATTCTAGATATATCTGGAATATCAAACAAATATATTTAAGGAGGTTAGTTATGAACCAAAACAATGAAGAAAAATTAGAAATTCAAGAGGAAGATACTCAGAAAGGTAGATTCTTAACATTTAAATTAGGAGAGGAGGTATTTGGTTTAGAAATTAAGTACGTTACTGAAATTGTGGGTATACAACCCATAACAAAAATTCCAGAGGTTCCGGAATACGTTAAAGGTATTATTAACCTTAGAGGAAAAATCATACCTGTAATCGACGTAAGAATAAAATTCAAAAAAGAACCGATTGAGTACGACGAAAGAACCTGTATTATAGTAATAGACATAGATGATATGTCTGTTGGCCTAATCGTTGATAATGTATCCGAGGTTGTAACTATTAAGGATGAAGATATTGTTCCTCCTCCAAGTTATAAAACCGGTTTTCAAAACAGATATATTAAAGGCGTGGGTAAATCTAAAGACGGAGTTAAACTTTTGTTAGATTCTAATAAGTTATTGACTAATGAAGAAAAGCAGGAAATTGATAAAATTGAACTCTAATGAACATATCAACAGAAAATTATAATCAACCACAGTGTATAAAATGAAAATTAGGAAAGTTGTTCAATAAAACAAATAAAAAAATATTTAACAAGGAGAGAAAAATGAATATATTTAATAATATGAAGATAGGAAAGAAGGTATTTACAGCTTTAGCGGTTATCTTAGTAATATTAGTAGTAGCAAACGGATTAGTATTTCTAGACCTTGGCAAGGTTAGTAATGGCTCAGAAAAAATATCTGATGTGTTTGTACCATCAACAGATTCAATAATAAACATACAAAATCATGCAGAGAACACAATGTATAATATGAGAGGTTATGGATTAACTGGTAACAATACATATTTAGAAGAAGCTCGCAGTAGTTTGGCTGATTTAAAAACAAGCATTAATAATTCTTTAAGTATAGCACAGTCTACTGACGAAATAAATGAAGCTGATTTTACCAGTGCTATGAACATAGTAAATGAATATGAATCTTTAGTAAACCAGACGGAATCAGCAAATCAATCTATAGAAGAGATTCGTAGAACTATGGATATATTTGCAGCTCAATTTATAGAAGAAGCTTCAACTTATTTAGAAAATCAAAATTCAAAAATGACAGAACAAATTAATAATGATGCTCCTAATGCAGACTTAGCGGATAGACTTACAAAAATTAACTTAATAAACGACGTAATAGATTTAGGAAATACAGTAAGAATAGAAAACTTTAAATTTCAAGCAACCGATGATAAAACTTTAATCGCTTCTGCATTAGAAAACTTTCAAAGAATTGAGGAAATAGTTTCTTCTATAGAAGAAAACACGACTCAAAATGTTAATTTAGAGCAGCTCAGTGCTATAAGAACAGCAGCTAATTCTTATGAAGATGAAATAACTGAGTACTTAGATGAAAATGAAAAACTTAGTGCTTTAGGATCTCAAAGAGATGCTAAAGGAACTGAACTTCTTGCAATTACTTCAAGTATAGCAGATGATAATATGTTGGATATGGGTACTATAGCTGATACTAATACCTCAGCAGTTGCAAGGACTATTGCCCTGCTAGTTGGAGGACTAATTGCTACACTAGTAATATCCCTACTGTTCTTCATACCTATAGTAAGAGGAATATCTAAATCCTTAGGAAAAGTAAATGACA
>JAWSUU010000232.1:0-3186 GCA_033549325.1 Bacillota bacterium
TTTATTATTTAAGTAATAAAAAATGGAAATATTTTCTTTCGGGTTTGATTTTAGTAATACTCTCAGGCAAAAGAGCTTCTTTAGTTATGGTTTTATTTGCTTTTCTAATTTATATATATGATTTATATAGAAATAAGGCTAAAGATCGAAAGTTTTTTAAAAAGACAAAAAGAATTATTCTCACTTCAATGGTTTTTGTTTCAGCTATAATAGGATATTTATGGAATTACACTAGATACTTAAACAGATTCAAATTGGTTTTAAAATTTGATTTTTCAAATCAATATGCAATGTACATTGCAACAGGAGGAAGAAGTGAAGAAATATTTAGAGTGTTAGAGTATTTAAATGAAAAGCCACTGCGATATCTTATTGGATCCGGATTTGGGGCAAAGGTAGAAGTTGCTGATAACTTCTTTAGGCATTATTCTCACTTTTCTCCTTTAGCCTACGTATTAATTTTTGGGGTACTTTTTTCTTTCCTGATCTATTTGCTTTTCTTTAGTAAACTATTATCTAGAGTGAATATTAATCATCCTTTATATTTTTCTAAACTAGTTTTCGCAGGTCTATTTGCTTCATCCTTTTTAGGAGCGGTTGTTCTTAATGATGTTAATTTTTGGGTGTTTTATGGCATGACAATATTTCTTATTCATGATCGTGATTCAAATGAACAAATAAGATCTTAACTTATATAAATTAATATTAAATTTGCAAAATTAGGATGTGGTGATAATAAAGAAGACAATTATACTAATTATGGTCATTACGCTATTAAGTAGAATTTTGGGATTTGTACGTGAATTAATTCTTGCATATATGTGGGGAACCTCCAATATAGTTGATGCATACTTGGTATCATTAACTATTCCAGGTGTTATTTTTGGTTTTGTAGCTGCTGGAATTACGGCAGCATTTATTCCAACTTACAATAAGATACTAAGTAATCATGATAGGGATATGACCAGTAGGTTCACAAGTAACTTGACGAATATAATTCTGTTAGTAACTACGGTAGTTTTAGTATTAGGATTAGCATTCACTGAAGAACTTGTAATAGCTTCAGCCTCTGGTTTCTCACAAAATACTTTGAAAATTGGAGTTGAGTTTACAAGAATATTGTTATTTTCTATGTATTTCTCCGCAATACTATCTATATTTTCTGCATATTTACATGCAAACAATAATTTTTTAGCTCCTGCATTTATAACAATCATTTTGAATTTAATAAATATCGCATTTATATACATTAGCTATATTTATGGATATATATATTTAGCAGTTGGTTATTTACTATCAATAATATTTCAAGTTGTTTATATTATTCCTCATTTGAAGCGGAGTGGATACAAACATAAATTAGTAGTTGATTTTAAGGATAAATATCTTGGGAAATGCATAGGAATGGCTCTACCAGTTATTATTGGGGTATCTGTAAACAAAATTAATGTGTTGGTTGATAGAACAATTGCATCAAGAATAACCGTAGGTGGTATTGCGTCATTAAATTATGCTTTTAGAATTTCTGATCTTATACAAGGATTATTTGTATTGTCAATAATAACCGTGATATACCCCAAAATATCACTATTGGCACAAGAAAATCGATATATGGAGTTTAAGAAGATTTTCACTGGAGCAGTTAACTCAATCTTATTCTTTACATTACCTGCTTCCATAGGTTTAATAATTTTTTCAAATAAAATTATAGAATTACTATATGGTAGAGGTGCTTTTGACAATAATTCCATATTATTAACTTCCGGAGCGCTAAGGTTTTATTCTGTTGGTCTGATAGGTATGGCATTACGTGAGGTTGTAAGTAGAGGATTTTATGCACTAGATGACAGCATCACACCTGTAAAGAATGCTGTTATAGCTGTTTGCCTAAATATTATTCTAAATATTGTATTGTCTAAATACTTGGGTATTAATGGAGTTGCTCTAGCAACCTCTATCGCGGCTACGTTCACTACGATTCTCTTATTCATCAGCCTTCGAAAAAAAATAGGCCCATTCGGCATGAAGCAAATCAGCGTTTCATTTCTAAAAATCCTATTTGCTTCATTAGTTATGGGTGGGCTTGCCAAACTGAGCTTTAATTACTTAACAAGTTCTTTATCTCAGAACATTTCGCTTCTATTGGCGATCGGTGTTGGAGCGGTATCATACTTTATTATTATATACTTTATGAAGATTGAAGATGTTGATGTAATCGTTGGAGCGATTAAGAAGAAGTTTGGCAGAGGTGCTGCATAGAGAGTTTCTCTAAAGTTTAGGTGAAATCCCCCAAAACTCCCCAAGAAACTTTTCATCCACATAAGTAAATTTTGGGAATCTTATATGAGGCTTAGATGTAACAGAGCGATGTACGGGACATTCGAGATCGGTAGTGACATGGTAGATCAAAGAGAATGGGGTTATAGAAGTGATTTTGGTTGACACCGAGATAAGCAGTGATGGTAACACCTGGATGTGCTGTGATGGTAAACATCCAAGATCGGCAGTGATGGTAACTTTTCAGATAAGCAGTGAAAGAGAACGGGCATTTTTAGGAGCAGAGATGTCCGTTTTTTAAGAAGATGAGTTTACAGAATATTGGATTAATGGGTATGGTGTGGGAGGTGAGGAGCAAAGAATGGAATGTCTATATTGTGACAATAAAATACTTACAGAATCTAAAGAACACATAATACAAAATGCATTAGGTGGACATTTGGTTAGTACGGAGATTTGTTGTCCAAAATGTAATAACGCAATTCAAAAATTAATTGATGATGAGTTTACAAATATCTTTGCTCCGATTACGACAAGGATTCATAACTTAAAAAAGACTTCAAATACTAAAGGCAAACCATCTACAGCTGCATATGGACTATATCATGGGGAGACTTACGAGATCTTTATTAAAGGAAATAAAATAGTCAGCTGCCCGCAATTAAGTAAAAAGCTAAATGAATATTTCGCTCTGAAAGCATCACCAGTTTCATAATTTGAGCATCATTAATACGCTGTTACAGCATCACTCATATTGAGTTAGAGCATCACTTTTCAAGAAATAGCGAGCTGCTATGCAGCCCGCATAGTGTTTAGAATTGATTTTGTTTTTCAGCAACATTTTCAGCGAACAATTGTCGCATATTTATATCTCCCGAATAGATCCAGGCAGCGTTGTGAACAATTCTG
>JAWSUU010000233.1:0-3169 GCA_033549325.1 Bacillota bacterium
GCTTTGGCAAATATTTACTGAAAAGTTAGGGAAAATTATTTGCCAAAATTTCTCCAAAAACACTTGCCGGTTACAACACTTATTAAAAAAATTAATAATGGTGAAAAGATAGATGAACTTATGGGAAAAGCTAACAAATTATTAGATCATTCAGTTGTTATTCATGTAGTAACAAATGATCTTGATAACGCATATCAATTATTTGAAGTCTTAAATGATAGAGGAAAAGACTTAGCTATAGGAGATTATCTAAGATCCTCATCTTTAGAGTTAATATCTAGTAATGATACAGCTGTTGATCGAGTTAGTGAAATTTGGGATGAAATTCTTTCAGAAGATTTAGCAGATAAATTTTTAAAAGATTATTTATCTTCATATAAAGGGAAATTAAAAAAGTCAAATGTTCATAAACAGTTTAGGCAAGAGTTTTGGAGTGATTCCAAGGATCAAAGAGTATCTAATGTAGTTACAAGAGTCGAAAACATAAATAAAATGAGAAAAATACATACTAGTTTATTAAAAGCGGAATGGCCTTTTAAATCATCAAATGCAGTAAAAAGCTGGCATAGATTAAGATTAGAGAAACTATTAATTGAGTTAAGGCATAAACATTGTATACCTTTATTATTAATGCTTTATGAAAATGTTGATGATTTAACTTTTTATAATACAATTGATGTTTTAGAGAAATTCATTTTCAGGTATATGAGAATTGGTGGATCAAGAGCTAATAGAATAACTAAAATTTATAATTCAACAATAAAAAATGTTAGAAATGGGGAACAATTTGATTTAGATAAATTCAAACAAGGACTCAAAAATTTGCTCATTAAACATTCTTCGGATGATATATTTGAAGTCAAATTAAAAGAACTTGAATACAATACTAGTAATATCTCTACTATAAGATATCTTCTCACTATGTTGTCTTATTATAAGAACTCATATGATTCAGGTGATAGAGATAGTGATCTTAAACCAGATATAAGTATTATTCATAATGTTGATTCTGGCGATATTGAACATATATATGCAAATTCTCATAATTACGATGGTAAATTGAATGAGAATAGAAATAAAATTGGAAATTTAACTTTTTGGGCAACAAGTGACAATCGTTCACAAAAAGAAGCTAAATTTAATGTAAAAAAGGTTGTTTACATTAACTCACCAGTTAATATTACAAAATCTATAGCAGAATATTCGCAGTGGACAATAGATGAATTTAAATATAGAAATAATTATTTGATAGATATGTCTAAAGAGATTTTCAAATTATAAATAATTTAGAGTAGAAAATATATTTTTTGTATATTTAAGAATTCTTTTAAAATCAAATAGCATGATAAGTTGAATTAAATTTAATTAAAAAAAGTTTTAGGTGATATATACTTAGGATTCAAAAAAAATAGAAGTAAAGACTGTTAATTTAGATGAAGAATGGAACAATATAGAGGAAAGGCTTTAGAGTATAATAAATTAAACACAGGGGTAGATCATGAATAAGAAAAACACAATAGCAACACCGAAACATCACGCCATGCTATTTAGCTATATAGTTAAAGCAGCAAGAGTTGAATTAGATAGTAAAGCTGATGAAATAGTAAAGAAAGCTGTAAAAAATTATGCTATGCAAAGAGGCCGTAGAATGGCTAAAAGAGTTAAAAAAGATGGATTAGAATTATCAACTCTTAACTATTTAGCTTATGGAGAATGGGAAGCATCACCGGGAGATATGGATGTAGAATTTAAAGATAATGATGAAGATATAAATATGGTAGTTCATAAATGCCCCTGGTATGATACCTGGAATTCAGAAAATATTCTAGAGTATGGAGAGCCATACTGTAAATATGTAGATGAGTATTTAGCTAAAGGGTATAGAGAGTATTTAGTGTTGGCAGTAGATGGGACAAGAACAGAAGGAGCAGAAGTATGCGACTTCTATTTTAAAGATGAAGCACTTGATGATGAAGACTTTGAGATATTAGCTAAGAGAAAAGAGAAGTTGGGATCTAAAGCTAAGAAGGATTGGGACTATCATATAGGTCATCTTTTATCTGCAATGGAAGAAGTTTTTACAGAAGAATTAGAAGATGAAGGACCTAAAATTATTGATAAAGCATTAGAGTTGTATCAGGATAAATTTGGTAAAGAAGCATATGTTAGATTGATGGAGTATAGAGATTTAGATTATGAATCTGTTGATGATTATGAGGGGATGGATAAATAATGAGTAAAGAATTTGAACACAAAGACTATTCTGATCAATATTCAGAGAAGTCTTTATTTGAAAAGATTAAAAAGGTAGCAAAGACAGCAGGTGTTAAGGTTATATACTATGTGCTTATTGCATATTACTTACTTAAGAAGCCAGAAGTGCCTAAGAAAGAGAAGGCTATAATTATTGGAGCTTTAGGTTATTTCATTGTGCCCTTTGACTTAGTGCCAGATTTTGTCGTAGGGGTAGGGTATATGGATGATTTGGGAGCTTTAGCTTTGGCATTAGGTAAAGTTGCTTTATATATTGATGAAGACATAAAACAGCAGGCTAAAGATAAGCTAGATGATATATTTGGAGATTATGATGAGTTTGAACTGGTAGAGCCTGATGAAGATGATAAATGAAAATATTTTGTTCCATTTTGAATATAGAATTAATCCATAACTTCATATGGAGGCGAATGGAATTAAAACAAAAACTAAAAAGAAACCAAATTAAAGAAAAATAAGATAAGGAAAAATATTTGAACTAAGAGTATAGTTGAAATTCTTACACGAGAAAATGGATGATGGAATATAAGTAAAACATGGAGGGATTAATGAATAGTAAAAATGATATTTTAATCTATCAAACTGAAGACGGAAAAACGAAAATTGATGTAAAAATAGAAAATGAGACGGTTTGGATGACTCAGAAATCTATAGCGGAACTGTACCAAACAACAACTCAAAATATAACCCAACATATAAAAAGTATTTATAGAGATAAAGAATTAGAAAAAAACTCAACTTGTAAGAATTACTTACAAGTTCAAAATGAAGGAAATAGAAAGGTTGAGAGAGAAGTTAACTTTTATAACCTTGAAATAATTATATCTGTTGGATATAGAGTACGTTCTCATAGAGGTACTCAATTTAGAAGATGGGCAACCGAAAGATTAAATGA
>JAWSUU010000234.1:0-3161 GCA_033549325.1 Bacillota bacterium
CTATAACTTCCTGAGTAATTACTTCTCCAGGAGTTATAATCGGTATTCCCGGTGGATATGCCATAATAGATTCTCCGCTTATTCTACCGATAGAATCTATCATAATCACTTTTTCCGTATCGCTGTAAAAAGCTTCTCTTGGTGACATTGCAACTTCTAGTTCGCCAACATTTTTTAAGTGATTTACTTTTTTTATGCTGCTTCTATATTTTATGGAAATGTCTTTCAATGCCTCAATTAAAATGTTTATACTGTTAAAATCATCTCCTAAACTTACTACTGCTAAAATATTGTAAGAATCTCCAAGTTCAACTTGAATGTTGTACTCATCTCTTAGAATATCTGATAGCTCGAATCCTGTAATTCCTAAAGCGCAGGAATTTACTACTAATTTTGTTTCATCAAAGTTAAATACCCCTGGTTTTCCGATTATTTCTTTTCCAAAAGCTTTTAATCCGTATATTTTATTTATTTCATCTCTTCCGTACCTTGAAAGATGAAGTACAGTATCAAATATTTTTTTGCCGTTCAAAGCTAAGTTTTTCCTTGCTATATCAATACTTGCCATTAATAGATAAGATGAACTTGTAGTACCGTTTAAATTTAAAAACTTTCTTATAACTTTTGGGTTTACTAATTTTCCTTGTGATAAAACAACACTGCTTTGAGTTAAAGAACCTCCGGTTTTGTGGGTACTTACAGCCGCTATGTCTGCACCTGCTTCCATAGAACTTAAAGGTAGTTCATCATGAAAATTAAAGTGAGCTCCATGGGCTTCATCCACTAATACGGCGATATTGTATTTATGAGCATATTCTACAATACTTTTCAAATCTGAAACAGCACCATAGTAGGTTGGGTTTATAATTAATACAGCCTTAGCATCTCTATTTTTGTCTATGGCTTTTTTTACTTCTTCTAGCTCAACTCCTTGAAACATGCCGTATTCATAATCGTATTCCGGTTGAACATACACTGGTACTGCTCCCGATAAAATTAAAGCACTTAGTGATGATTTATGAGCATTTCTAGGTACAATAATCTTGTCCCCAGGTTTACATACCGCCATTATCATTGCTTTAACTCCTGAACTGGTTCCATTTACTACAAAATATCCATTGTCCCCATTATAGGCCTTTGCTAATAGATCTTCAGCATCTTTTATAGTAGAAGTTGGGTCTGATAGTATATCTAAAGGTTTCATAGAATTATAGTCAATGCTTACAGCTTTTTCTCCGTAAAAATCAACTAATTCTTCTACTCCTCTTCCGTATTTATGTCCAGGCACATCAAAAGGAGTACAGTTTTTATCTTTATAATTAACCATAGCATCTGCTAAAGGAGTTTTTTTCTGTATATTTTCTTTTTCTTCAAAATATATTATATTTTTATTTAAGTATTCAGCTGTGTTTTTCATGATTTACCTCTTTTTTATAGTATAGTTAAGATAAACTCTCTAAGAATTTTAAAAGCTACAGCATTTGATATTCCTGAGTTATCATAATGTGGTGATAATTCAACAATATCTCCTCCTACTATATTTAGATTTTTCAATAAGTGAACTCCTCTCATAAGTTCTTTAAAACTTATTCCTCCCGGTTCAGGAGTACCAGTTCCTGGAAAGTATGAAGGGTCTAGTATATCTAAATCTATAGTTATATAAACTTTTTCATCTTTTAATTTTTCTACAATATTTTCCAGAGTTTTTATGTCAAATTTTTCCATGTATGTATGTTTTAAACTCCAGTCAAATTCATCTTTTTCTCCGGATCTTATGCCAAACTGAAAAATTTTATTATCCCCTACTAAGTCGTGACATCTTCTTATAACAGTTGCATGGGAAAATTTTTCTCCAAAAAATCTATCTCTTAAATCAGTATGAGCATCGAAATGTATTATATTTACTTCTGGGTATTTTTCAAAAACAGATTTAAAAATTCCATAAGTTGTTAAATGTTCGCCGCCTATCATTACAGCAGTTTTATTATCATCTAATATTTTTTTAGAATAATTGTAAATTGATTCTAATGATTTATCAGTGTTTCCAATTGGAATATAAACATCTCCACCATCATGTAATTTGAACTCGGTTAAGTCTCTATTTAAGTAAGGACTGTAGGTTTCAAATCCTATTGAATCTATTCTAACTGCATTTGCAGCAAATCTGGTGCCGGGCTTAAAAGAAGTTGTGTTATCCATTGGTGCTCCAAATACAACCAACTCTCCTTCTTCATAAGAACTATTAAATCCGTTTAATTTTATATTATTATTTTTCATCATTTATAATATCCTTTACATAGTTTGGTAACATAAAAGATCCTTTATGAAGCTCTGTATTGTAGTATTTCGTATTGATATTTAAATTATTCCAATCTTCTATATTTTTGTTAACAGGTTTTATTTTCTTTGAACTAAATCCAAAAAGCCAGTGTCCTGAAGGATATGTAGGCATATGAAATTGATAAACTTCAACTATCGGAAATATTTTCTGTATTTTTTTATTAGCTCTTTTAAATTCTTTTCTTTCTTTCTCGTAATAAGGGCTTTCGTTTTGATTTATCATTATACCGTCTTCTTTTAAAGCCTCGTAACAATTTCTGTAAAAATCTTCTGTAAACAATCCTTCTCCAGGACCTATTGGATCTGTTGAGTCAACTATTATTAAATCGTATTCGGTTTTTCTGTTTTTTACAAATTCTATACCATCTTCGTAGTATAAATTTACTCTCTCATCATTAAGATTTTCCGAAGTTTGTTTAATATATTCTTTCGAAACATCTACTACCATTTTGTCTATTTCAACCATATCGATTTTCTCGATGGTTTCATATCTTGTTAGCTCTCTTACAGTACCTCCATCACCACCACCTATTACCAGTACATTTTTAATATTAGGTTTTGTAGCTAAAGGTACATGAGTTATCATTTCATGATATATAAATTCATCTTTTTCAGTAACCATTATAATTTCATCTATTGTTAACAGCTTTCCAAATCCGTAAGTTTCATAGACATCTATCTTTTGAAATTCACTATTTCCGCTGTATAAGTGTTCTTTAATTTTTATGCTGAATCTAACATTTTCGTTTTGATTTTCTGTAAACCATAATTCCATGATAAACCTCCTAAGCTATTTCCATAGGTTTATATGTTACTTCTTT
>JAWSUU010000235.1:0-3053 GCA_033549325.1 Bacillota bacterium
AATTAAAAAGAAGTATGGAAAAAAAATCTCTTGGGCTGATTTATTGGTTTTAACTGGTAACTGTGCATTAGAATCAATGGGTGTAAAAACTTTTGGATTTGCCGGCGGTCGGGAAGATGTATGGGAACCAGAAGAAGATATTTACTGGGGTTCAGAAGATGAGTGGTTAGGAGATGAAAGGTATTCTGGAGAAAGAGATCTGGAAAATCCATTGGCAGCTGTACAAATGGGACTCATCTATGTTAATCCAGAAGGTCCTAATGGAGAACCTGATCCAGTAAAATCCGGAGTTGATGTAAGAGATACTTTTGAAAGAATGGCTATGAACGACGAAGAAACTGTTGCTCTTGTAGCTGGTGGACATACTTTTGGTAAGTGCCATGGGGCAGGCCCGGCTGATCATGTAGGTCCTGAGCCTGAATCAGCACCAATAGAACATCAGGGTCTTGGATGGATAAGTTCATACAAAAGCGGTAAAGCTGGTGATCAAATAGGAAGTGGTATAGAGGGTGCTTGGAAGGCAAACCCAACTAAATGGGATATGGGCTATCTTAAAACCCTATTTAAATACGAATGGGAATTAGTAAAAAGTCCTGCAGGTGCTAATCAATGGTTAGCAAAAGATGTAGATGAAGAAAATATGGTAGTGGATGCACACGACCCTACTAAAAAACACCGCCCTATGATGACTACTGCAGATTTATCATTAAGATACGACCCAAAATACGAACCAATTGCTCGCAGATATATGAATAACCCAGAAGAATTTCACGAAGCTTTTTCTCGTGCTTGGTTTAAATTAACTCATCGTGATATGGGACCAAAATCTAGGTATTTAGGACCTGAAGTTCCAGAAGAAGATTTAATCTGGCAAGATCCAATTCCTAAAGCAGATTATAAAATAATTAATCAAGAAGATGTTAAGAAATTAAAATCTAAAATTTCTGAAACATGTTTGACTATACCTCAGTTAGTTAAAACTGCTTGGGCTTCTGCTTCTACCTTTAGAAGTTCTGATAAAAGGGGTGGAGCAAACGGTGCTCGAATATGTCTTGAACCACAAAAATATTGGGAAGTTAATGAACCAGATAAATTAGAAAAAGTATTGAATGTTTATAAAGATATTAAAAATGAATTTGACAACTCAGATTCCGACAAAAAGGTATCTATAGCAGATTTAATTGTTTTAGGTGGATGTGTCGGTATAGAGAAGGCAGCAAAAAATGCAGGACATGATGTTGAGGTTCCTTTTAAACCTGGACGTACAGATGCTACCGAAGAACAAACGGATGCTGATTCATTCTCAGTTTTAGAACCTGCTTCAGACGGATTTAGAAATTATTTAAAAGATAAATTTTCTGTATCTGCCGAAGAGTTATTGGTAGATAGAGCTCAGCTTCTGACATTAACAGCTCCAGAGATGGCCGTTTTAATAGGTGGTATGCGTATGCTAAATGCAAACTATAACCAATCTCAACATGGAATATTTACAGATAATCCTGAAACTTTAACTAATGACTTTTTTATTAATCTACTGGATATGAATTATGAATGGAAAAAATCAAAAGATGATGAAAATGTTTATGAAATCAAGGAAAGAGATACAGGTAAAACTAAATGGACCGGTACTAGAGTCGATTTAGTATTAGGCTCAAATTCTCAACTTCGAGCAATCGCAGAAGTTTACGGTTCTGAAGATGCTGAAGAAAAATTTGTTAATGATTTTATAGCAGCTTGGAATAAAGTTATGAATGCAGATCGTTTTGATTTGAACTAGAAAATATATAAAAAATTACCATTAAAAAGAGGGGAAAAAATCAAATTTCCCTCTTTTTAATTATATTCTGGATTTTACTATTTTTTTTGCTCAATTTCTGTAACACATTCAGTTTTTATCTTTTCTACTAAAAACTGGAGTCCATCTATTACGTGAGGTCTTATGTCTCCTCCTACCATTACATACATAATGTCATCGCCTACATTCAGAAGTCCTTCATTAAGCCAAACTTTAATGTAGAAAATTCCATCTAATTTTTTTGTTTCTTCTACTGCTTTATCTACCTTTTTTTGATCGTAGGAAAACTCCATTTTTTCAACTTCAGAACCATCATCTATTCCCTGTCTTACTTTTGCTTTAGGTGTTTTTCTAACAGTTCCATTATGTATCAAGAACATTCCTACCTTTAAAGTTTCAGGGTCAGCCTTAGCTTCTTTCATCCACTGGTCCATTGAAGGTATTTCTTTATCTGTCTTTATATTTTTCAACATTATCAATTCCTTTTTTAGTTTAAATTTTCTATTATTAAGTAATTGATGCTTTGTAAATTTTTTCTATAGAATTACTTATCATATTGTTAAATTCTTCATCATTTTGGCTTGCATCTAGCCCTTCCAATAAGGCTCTTGAAAAGCTAGCAATAAGATTGTGATTTCTTTTGAGTTTTTCTACAGCTATTTCTCTACTGTATCCTCCTGAAAGTGCTACTACTCTCATCACTTGAGGATGTTTTATAATTTCTGAATAAAAATCATCTTCATCCGGTAGAGATAGCTTAAACATCAATATTTGGTCTTCATTAAGTTTGTCTAAATGTTTTAAGATTTCTTCTCTCAAAATCTTTTCTGATTCTGCTTTATCCTTACTTTTAATATCTACTTCAGGCTCTAAAATAGGAACAAGACCGCCTTCAATTATTTTTTTTCCGTATTCGAATTGCTGTTCTACTATTTTTTTAATTCCTTCAGTATTTGCTTCTTTGATTACGGATCTCATTTTTGTTCCAAATATATTTCTTTTTTTTGCTCTTTTTAATTTAGAATCCAAGTCCGTAATAGGTTTCATTAATTGAACTCCCTCTTGAACATCAGCCAGTCCTTTATCTACCTTTAGAATAGGTAATATACCTTTCTTTTCCCATAGATAATCTCCCGTGTATAAGCCTTCTACTTTTCTGTCCATAGTTTGTTCAAATAGAATTGCTGCTAAAATATGTTCCGATGTGAATGCAGGGCTAGTTACTATTCTAGTTCTCATTTCATGAACAAGGTTAAAC
>JAWSUU010000236.1:0-3007 GCA_033549325.1 Bacillota bacterium
CCTTTTTTTATTTTTTGTAGAAGTTCTAATATCAAATAATGCAGACATACCTTAGACAAAAATACAAAAAACACAAACCCTTCAAGAACAGAATATCTAATTCCTTGAAGGGTTTGTGTTTAATTTTTTATAAACTTACTCATATTTATTTATTAATTACTTTTGTTTCCTGAATATTTCTTTTTAAATATTTTAACCAACTCATGAGATGCTAAGAAGATCACTCCTGCTATTAATATTCTAAACCAATTCCCAAAAGATACAGCAGCGAAACCAAAGAAACTATTTATCACAGGTGTATGAGTTACAAATAAAGTTGCAGCTATAGAAAAGAATATTGAATAAAGAATATTTCTGTTATTAAAGAAATTTTTATTAAATAGACTCTTATGCTCATATCTTCTTGACATAATATTTATCCATTGTGTTACTACTATAGTTAAATAAGAAATGGTTGTAGCTTCTCTATATATTATACTACCTGTATCAATAGAAGCTCCTCCATGTAAATTCACAAAATAACTAAAATTGATATAACCTAAAGTTCCCATTAAGGTACCAAAGAGTATTATTTCTATTATAGAATATTTATTAACTATATGATCTTCCTGTTTTCTTGGAGGTGTAATCATTAGCTCTTTTGAACCGGGATCAAAAGTTAATGCAGTCAATGGTAAAATTTCTGCCAATAAGTCAATTGATAATATTTGGATAGCTAATATTGGCACAGGATAGTTACTAATAGCACCTAATAATAAACCAATTAAAACAATAGATAATTCAGCAACATTCGAAGTAAGGGAAGCTATAATAGTTTTCTTTAAATTATTATAAATATTTCTTCCTTCTTTTATAGCATCAACCAAGGTAGGATAGCTATCATCTAATAATATTAGATCTGAGGCTTCTTTTGAAACATCTGTACCCATTTGACCCATTGCTACACCTATATGAGCACTTTTTAGTGCTGGTGCATCGTTAACTCCATCTCCTGTAACAGCAACAATTTTACCTTGATTTTTCAAGGCTTTTACAATTCTTAATTTATCTTCAGGAGAAACCCTTGAAAATATAATAGAAGAGGTATTCTTTGTTTCTTCATCAAGTTCATCATCTGATAATTCAGAAAGTTCTTTTGAGGTAAAAACTTTTAAATCCTCACCTTCTACAGCAAGATTTATTTTAGCACCTATAGCTTTTGCTGTAACCGGATGGTCTCCCGTCATTATATAAGTATCTATATGGGCTGAATGAGAACTATCTATTGCTTCCCTTACACCTTCTTTTGCTGGATCAATCATAGCTACTAATCCTAAAAATACTACGTCTTTTTCAATTTCATCTATTACATAATCAGTCTCATTATCTCCTAATTTTCTATAAGCAATAGCAATAACTCGAAGAGCCATTTTAGAATACTTTTCATTTAGTTTGATTAGATTTTCTTTGTGTTCTTCTGTGATTTCCACTTCTTTACCATTTTCATATAGATGCTTAGATATTGAAAGCAAGCTATCTATAGCACCTTTCATAGTTAGTACTTTACTGTCGCCGAATTCTCTTATAGAACTCATTCTTTTTCTTTCCGAGTCAAAACTAAATTCATGTATTTCCGGATTTTCTTCATCTTCATCCGGGGAACGAGTGCCTAGTTTTGTGGATAGGGTTATAAGAGCAGCTTCTGTAGGATCTCCTATTGGATACCACCCTGGATGCTTACCATCAGGTTTATGAATTTCTGCATTTGATGACATGGTAGCAGCATCAAACATTATTTCTAATTCATCAACTTCTTCCTGAGTTAACTTTTTTCCCTTTTCGTCTAGTATATTACCCTTAGGTTCATAACCTAAACCAGTTATTTCGTATTCGTGATTATCAAACCAAACTTTCTGTACAGTCATTTCATTTTTGGTTAACGTACCTGTTTTATCAGTAGCTATAACATTTGTTGAACCTAAAGTTTCTACCGAAGCCAGTTTCTTTACAACAGCATTTTTAACTGCAAGACGTTTTACTCCTTGAGACAAAGCAACTGTAGTCTGCATAGGCAATGCCTGAGGAACGACTGCCACAGCTATTCCTAAACCGTAAATCAAAGCAAAATTTAAACCTAAATTTCTATATAAACTCAATCCGAATAAACTAAAACCTATAATAACAGCAAAAATAGATATTTTATTAGCAACAGAAGTCATTTCCTGCTGTAATGGGGATTTAGATCTATCAGTTTCTTGAGTCATAGAGGCTATTTTACCCATTTCAGTATCCATACCTGTAGCAATAACTACACCTTTAGCAGAGCCTGATGCAACATTTGTACCTAAATAAGCCATATTGTCTCTATCTCCAAGTGGAAGGTCGCCTTCCATGTGGTTGCTGTGTTTCTCTTGAGGCATAGATTCTCCAGTTAAAGAAACTTCTACCATTCTTAAATTAAAAGTTTCTATTAACCTTAAGTCGGCCGGTACTTTATCTCCCTCTTCCAAAATAACAATATCTCCAACTACCAGCTCCGTTTGATCAACCTCACTCATTTCTTCATCTCTTAGTACTTTTGATGGAGATTTAATTAGGTCATTAAGAGAATCCATTATTTTTTCAGCCTTATATTCCTGGTATAAGCCAATGACCGAATTTATAACTGCAATAGTAATCATAATACTTCCATCTATATAGTTACCTATAATTAATGAAAGAGCGGCTGCAACTAATAAAAGTATTACAAGCACATCTTTGAACTGATTTAAGAAGAGTATAAAAATAGAAGTAGATTTTTTCCCAGTTAATACATTTTTACCATACTTATCTATTCTATTTTTCGCTTCTTCTTTTGAAAGTCCTTTTTCTGATGTCTTTAATTCATCAAATATATCTACAACTTTCTGATTGTAGAATTTTTTGTTTTCCATAAAAACTCCTTTCTGATAATTTTACGTCTGTAATTAATCATATTATTTCTAAGATGATTATAACATCAATAATATAGATAATACAGTATTTATAC
>JAWSUU010000237.1:0-2989 GCA_033549325.1 Bacillota bacterium
CATAACCTTTACTGCCTCTGTCATTTCTTCCCCAGTATATTCCACACCATTTACCTTTATGATTTTATCTCCTGTTTTTAAACCTGCTTTTTCAGCTGGCGTATCTTCAATAGGTGATATGACTATTATTTTATTGTCCTCGCTTATAGATACATATATTCCAATGCCGCTATATTCTCCAGATGTTTGTTCTATTAAACTGTTCATTGCTTCAATGTCTAAGTACTCTGAATATGGATCATCTAATGATTCCATCATACCCTTTAAGCTTCCATCTTGAAGGTTTCGTTCTACATCATACAAAAAATTTTCTTCTATATATTTTTCAACATATTCATTTTTACTGTATTTATTATTTAATTCTACAAATTCATTGTACTTATCAGTTGATATAATTACTCTTTCATCAATTTTAAGTCCAATTATACTTGTCCCAACTACTGTTAATGCAATAGTAATTATTACCGCTACAACTGTAATTATAAATGCTTTTCTTTTTGAAATCATTTCTCCACTCCTTGTTCTTTTTCTGCTTTTTCCATTATATCACAAAAATATAATTAATAAACATTTAGTTACTTTACTAGTTAAATTTGCAAATTATATTAGTTAGGTGATATAATTCATGAACTGGAAAAAAATATTTTTAATCTTTCTTGAGGAGATTTTACATGAAGAATCATAGAGGTTATATGTTTTCATTGTTATTCTATATAATAGCTTCATTTGGAGTAAGTCTAACTATAAAAGCAAGTATAGGAGTAAGTGCTGTAAATTCTACTATTGTTGCATTATCAGAAGTTTTGAGCTATAAAGTTGGAACAGTAATGATTGCTATAAATTTACTTTTTTTAGTTGGATATATTTTTTTAACAAAATTTAAATATCCTTTTAAGTATGTTCTCCAGGGAATATTCTTTCTTTTTTTTGGGTCTTTTGTAAATTTATATCTTTATCAAATACTTATACATATTGAAGCTTCATCTTATTTTGCGAGACTTTTATTGTTAGTATTTGGGATAATTATAACTGGGTTATCTGTTGGCATGGTAGTTCACTATAATTTAATTACTTTTCCAATAGAAAGTTTCTGTATGGAACTAGAAAATTTAACAAATAGAAAATTTGCTTTTTATAGATATGGTGTTGATGTTTTATCTGCAATTACTTCAATTTCACTATCAATTTCATTCAACCTACCTTTATTTTTAAGGGAAGGTACTATCTTAAGCATTATATTGTTAACAGCATCTATGAGTTTTTCGAAGAGTAAAATGGAAAAATCTTTTAATAAAATATAATAGAAGACGCATAATAAATTATTATACGTCTTGATTTTAACTCTAATCTTTATAAGCCTTTTTAAATATTTCAAGATATTGTTCTTTATTTATTGCTCTTGGATTACTAGGAGTTGATCCATTTTTTTCAGACATTTCTGATAGCTTTTCAAAATCATTCGGATCTATATTTAAAGATTTAAAATCAGGCAACCCTATTTCTTTTGATAGTTCTTTTATTTTTTCGATTCCTTTTTTTGCTACTTCTAAATTATCTTCCCCTTCTATACCCATTTCTCTTGAAATACTTGCATACTTGTCAATAATTTCCGGTAAATTATATTCCATTACGTAAGGTAATAGCACCGAGTTACATGTACCGTGAGGCGAATCATATATGCTGCCAAGAGCTTCTGCCATACAGTGTACGGCAGCTACATCTGAATGACTAAATGATAATCCTGCTAACAAACTACCCATCATTACATTCTCTCTAGCGTTTATATTATCCCCATTTTCTACTGCTTCTTCCAAATTTCTTGTTATATAACTAACTGCTGTTAAACCTAAAGATTCAGCGACAGGTTCTGTACATAGAGCCGTATATCCCTCTATAGCATGAGTAAGAGCATCCATTCCTGTAGTTGCAGTTATACTCCTTGGTAATGATAAAGTTAATTCAGGGTCTATTATTGCTACATCTGCTGCTATTAAAGGGCTCTTTATAGTGTATTTGAATTTTTCTTCTGTATCCGTGATTACTGAAGAAAATGTTACTTCACTTCCAGTTCCTGCCGTTGTAGGTATTGCAATAAAAGGTAATGCTTTTTCTATTTTTACCTTTTTCTGTATATATTCTTTTACACTTCCACCTTGGGCAGCTATAAGAGATATAACCTTTGTAGCATCAATAGGACTACCACCACCAAAAGCTATTATTAAGTCGACTTCTTCATCTACTGCAAATTTTGCACCCTTCTCAACATTGTAATCTTTAGGGTTTGGTTCAATTTCATCAAACACAACATACTCGTAATTTTCTAACTGTTCTAGTAATTTTTCGAATATTGCTAAATTTCTTAAATTAGGATCTGTTACAACCATAATTTTTTTAGGATTTTTATCCTTTAGTACCTTCTTAAGTGTTTTTAATTCTCCACTACCGAATATGATTTTAGTAGGTAATAAAAATTCAAATGGTTTTATCATAATTTCCTCCTTTATATTGGTTATGGCTTGTTAATTATATTTTTAGTTTCAAGCCTAACTTTTGATTTTGTTTGTTTATATTTAATTGAAAAATTCTCATATTTTTTATCAACCCTCTTTAAAATAATGATAACTTTATTCTATAATGCTATAATTAAATAAAAAAGTTATTTCATTATTTGGAGGTAGAAATGAAAAAATTACATTTTTATATACAAATTCGCTTAGCAAAAAAAGAATTTTTCTTTGGTCCTGGTGTTTTATCTTTATTAAGGTTGGTACAAAAATACAAATCACTTAATATTGCTTCTAAAAAAATGAATTTATCTTATTCAAAAGCTTATAAAATGGTTAAGGGTTCAGAAGAAGCCCTGGGATTCAAATTGCTAAATAGAAAAATAGGTGGTTTAGGTGGTGGTGGATCCACTTTGACGCCAGAATGTGTAAAATTTATTGATAAATATTCTGATTTTTCAAAAGATATAGATGAAAAAGCTTCC
>JAWSUU010000238.1:0-2972 GCA_033549325.1 Bacillota bacterium
CAAAAAGAAGCCTATGAAGTAGTAAAAAAAGCTCAGATGAAAGCAATAAAATCTATAAAAGCAGGAGTGCTGGCAAAAGAACCCTTCTATGCTTCGGAGAAGGTATTCATAGATACAGGATATAGAAAATACCACTACGAAGGTATGGGACATGGGATAGGATTATTTCTTCACGAAGAACCTTTTTTAGACAAGAATTCAAAATTAATTTTAGAAAAAAACAACGTCCTCACCGTAGAACCTGGGCTATACATCCCGGATTGGGGAGGCATAAGAATAGAAGACACAGTTCTTGTGACAGAAGAAGGATATGAACTTCTAACTAAATCATCAAGAGAACTAATAGTTATATAAAATAAAGGAAGTTTCGCAAAAAGCTAACTTTAAAAATAATATAAAGAAAAAGAAATAGGTGATGATTTGAACAAAAAAGGACCCAAACATATTCAGTTGTCAGAAAAAAATCTAGATAATGATATAGATAGAATATATTTAGGAAATCTATCTACAGTTGAAACAGACATTCCACTTCCCTCAGAAGGAGAAAATGGTACAACTTTTATTTGGCACTCTTCTCACGAATACTTGTTATCCAATACAGGAAAGGTAGTTCGACCTCATTTTGGAGCAGGTAACAGACAGGCAACTCTAACCTTAACTGCTATTAACCAGGAAATCACTAAAACAAAAGAATTTACTGTTAATATACTTGAAAAAGAGTATCCATTCAAAGTGATTTCTGTTTACCCTATAACTATTTATACTCAAGTTGGACAGCTACCGGATTTGCCTACTGTGGCGGTGGTTCATAATGATCTTAATGAAGATGCAGTAATTCCTGTGGAGTGGGAAAATATAAAAAAAGAAATGGTGGAAAAAGCAGGAAATTTTATCCTAAAGGGACTGGTTAAAGACAATAAAGAAGCAGAAGCTAAAATAATTGTTACAAATGATTCTGAACTTATAAATCCTAAGATGAATATTGATAAAACAGTAAAAAAAATCGATACAAAATATATAGACTTGTTACCTGAAAGCGATTTTTTTCATCAACAAGAGAAGTTTCTACAGTTTCTATTATACGTAGATGATGATAGAATGCTTTACAATTTTCGTGAGGCTGCAGGCTTAAGCACAAAAGGTGCTACACCTATGACAGGATGGGACGATCCGGAATGCAATCTTAAAGGACATACTACCGGGCATTATTTATCCGGATTAGCTTTAAGCTATAGTTCTACTGGAAATAAAAAGATTAAAGAAAAAATAAACTATATGGTAGAACAGCTTCATTTATGTCAGGAAGAAATGTCAAAACATCCTGATAAGTATAATCCTGGATTTTTAAGCGGATATGATGAAAGTCAGTTTGATCTTTTGGAAAAATTTACTACTTATCCTACTATATGGGCACCTTACTATACACTTCATAAAATTATGGCAGGATTAAAAGACTGTTACATCGAAGCAGGAAATGAACTGGCTCTCAAAATACTAAAAAAAATAGGTCTCTGGGTATACAATCGCTTAAGCAAACTGTCGAAAACTCATAGAGATAAAATGTGGTCTATGTATATAGCTGGAGAATTCGGCGGTATAAATGAAAACTTGGCAGATCTATATATTTTAACAAAGGATAAACGTTATCTTACAGCGAGTAAGTATTTTGACAACGATAAGCTTTACCTTCCAATGAAAATAAAGATAGATGCTTTAGGAAACCTCCATGCTAATCAGCACATACCGCAAATAATAGGATGTTTAAAGCAATTTGAAGCAGATAGTGATAAAGAAAGATTTGAAATAGCCGATACATTTTGGAACTTCGTTACTAAGGATCATATTTACTCTATAGGTGGAACTGGAGAAACAGAAATGTTCAAACCTCCTAAGCAGATTGCTAAATTCATTTCAGAAAAAACAGCAGAAAGCTGTGCAAGTTACAATATGGTAAAGCTTTCAGGAAGATTATATGAATACAAAAACGAATCCAAGTATATGGACTACTATGAAAAAACCCTCTACAACCATATTCTTTCCTGTGGAGATTCCTCAGAAGCTACAGGAGGAAGCACATATTTTATGCCGACAAATCCGGGAGCTCATAAAAAGTTTGATACTTCAGAAAATACCTGCTGCCACGGTACAGGATTAGAAAATCACTTTAAATATGGAGAATACATATATACTGAAACAGATGACGATTTAATAATAAATCTTTCCATACCCAGTAAATTAACCTATAAGGATGCCGATATTGAATTAAGTACAGATATTGGTTCAAAGAACTTTGATGTTAAGGTTAAAATAAATAGAATTGACAAAAAAATCTTAAAATTAGAAAATTTAAGTGGGCAGATGAGGTAAAAGTATATATTGACGGAAAAGAAAAGCAGGTTTTTGAAAAAGATGGATATTTTATTTTTGAAGAAGAAAAAGGAATTATTCAAATTAAAAATCGCTGCAGTGGATATCTGTTAAGATGTGTAGATGACAAAAATATTGGGAGCTTATGTTGGGGACCTTATGTTTTAGCGGCATTATCTGAGAATACGGAATATATACCCTTATATGTACATGATGAAAATATTGGGGACAAATTAACTCACGATGGAAATTTAAATTTTCAAATTGAGGATTATAAATTCAGATCTCTAAATAAAATAAACAAAGAACACTATCATATTTATATAAAAATTAGCTAAACAAATTATTGATAGTTCTTTAGATACACCTTATTTTATCCGAACATAACAAAACTGTAGGATTTCAAAAGTTTTTAGAAAAATATAAAAAAGCATTAATTATTGAAAAATGTTCAGTAGAAGTTTTAAAATAATTTACGGTTCCCCTTATGAGTTTAGTAGTGGTAGAAAGTATAGTAGGTATACCTGCTACCAACACTAAATTCATTTTTATTTACATTATATATTTCCTTCATCACTCTTCTCCCCTTTATACTTCACCACAAG
>JAWSUU010000239.1:0-2961 GCA_033549325.1 Bacillota bacterium
CTACATAATTTCTAAATTTAAAATGTCAAAAAATCTGTCTATAATAGACTGATTTTTTGACATCTGTACTGTTTTTATATAATTTTTAACTAATTATTTAATTATTATGTCTTTTGTAAATTTATTTAAAATTTCCGGTCCTTCTTCAGTCATTACTACTATATCTTCTATTCTCATACCAAATTTATTTGGAATATAAATACCCGGTTCTATGCTAAAAGCCATTCCCGGAGCAAGTTTTATTTTGTTTCCTCCTACTATATCCGGAGCCTCATGCACGCTGTATCCTATACCGTGTCCAGTTCTGTTAATAAAATAGTCCCCATAACCAGCTTCTATTATTATGTCTCTGGCTGCTTTATCTACTGCTTCTGATGTTATTCCAATTTGTGCAGCTTTCTCTCCTGCTTCATTTGATTTTCTTATTATTTCATATACTTTTCTTTCTTCTTCTGTTACTCCACCAACAAATACTGTTCTCGACATATCAGAACACAGTCCTTGATATTTGCATCCAATATCTAGTATAACAACATCTTTTTCCTCTATAATTCTAGAATCTTCTGCATAGTGAGGTTTTGAGCTGTTTTTACCTGAAGCAATTATCGGTGTAAAGGATAACCCATCAGCTCCTTCTTCAAGAAAATATTCTTCAATTTTTTCTTTTATTTCCTTTTCTGTAACCCCTGCTTGGATAAATTCTATAGTTCTACTCATAACCTTATCTGCTAATTGAGAAGCTTTCCTCATAAATTCTATTTCTTTATCGTCTTTTATTATCCTTAATTCTTCTAAAATTCTATGACCGTTTATAAAGTTAGCATCAAAAGAATTGTTTATATCTAAATAGTTTATCCCTACAATTCCGTTATTTATACCGATAATTTTATCTTCAAGTCCGTATTTTTTTAAGGCATTAACAGTAGTACCAACAAATCCTTCATGATCCCCCCAGGTATACATGTCTACTTCAGTTTTAATCTTTTCTTGTATTTCTTCTGCTGTAATTTGAGGAGATATGTATAAAAATTCTCCCGTATTCAACAGTACAAAGCTTTGAAATCTCTCATCTGGATGTGGTGAATATCCCAGCAAAAATTTTAAGTCAGTAGATGGTCCCAACATTAAAGCATCTATACTTTTATCTTTCATAATTTTTAATAGTTTATCAATATATTTTTTATTTAACATATATTATACTCTCCTTAGCACATATATAGAATTTAAATAACTGTTAAGAAATGATTTTTCTTAACAGTTATTATTTAGTGAATTTATTTTCCTAGTTCTTCCAACCCTCTTCTGTTTTTCCAAGCATGAAGTGCTAATGATACACCTATAACTCCGTATACTATAAAGGCTCTAAAGTATTCTCCAAGCTGAGCATCTCCGAAAAGCTGTTTTCCTGCTGTCGGCGATACAATAAATACTGCATGGAAAAGTATGATTCCTAATATACCATGCCCTATTGTTGCATTTTTAACTGTGGCTCCACCAATAAGTATTGCTGCAACTGCGAAAAGTCCAACCTGCATGTGGCTTCCATAGGTGTTTATAGTTCCAACATTTTGAAGGAATATTATCTGACCCCAAGCCGCTAGAACTGTAGACATTATAACTGCTATGATTCTCGTTCTGTCTACATTTATTCCGGAAACTCTTGCTATATGCTGACTAAGACCAATAGATTTAAAATCCTGTCCTAGTTTAGTTTTCATTATCACTATGTTAAATACTGCAATTAAGAAAACTAAGAATAATGTGAAAATAGGTACCTCTATAGCCTGCAGCATACTTAAGCTTTGTACAGCTGAACTATTAGTACCGGTAAATAAAAATCCTCCTGTACTACTGTAAATAATAATGTAACTAAATCCTATTAAAATACCACCGAGAATCATATAGAATATATATGTTTTTTTACTTTTTAGTCTTTGAATTTTTTGATTTTTTCCACTGTAAAACAGTCTAAATAAACTGTAAAGTATTATTACTCCACCTATTATTATAAAAAAGTGAAATAAATTAACTTTAAAAACATTGTCAAAAGCATATTTCAATCCTACTTCACCGAAATTGGTGTCCAAAGCTATAGTATTTCTAAGTCCTACTCCATCTGGTTTTAACATAGGTACCTTCCTTATAGGAACTATACCTCCTACTACAATAAGTAGTAAAAACTGATATAACCCGTTTGCAAAGAAACCAACAATAAGTCCTGCAATCATTTCCTGACCTTTTGTGTTGTTAAACAACACTCCAGTTAAATATCCGAAGAAAATTGCAATAGGTGTAGCTACAACACAGGCTAGTAAAAGTCCTCCTAATCCAGTCCATCCAAAGTACAAAGCAATAATTAAAGCAATCTGCCCTGCCATTGCACCAACTATAATACCAAAGTTAAGACCAATTCCCGCTGTTATAGGTATTATCAACGATAAAACAAGGAAGGTATTTCTGGTTATTCTTGTCATCATCTCATTTACTAAGTAGAATACCGGTAGTTCAGATAACATAATACCTGCTACTGTTAAAAATATAAATATGAGTGTTACTACATTTTTTGTTAATAAACTTTTTACACTTGTTTTCTTTTTATCTTTTGCTATATCTGCCATATTACTGTCCTCCATCCACTTTAGTAAGAGCGTATAGAATTATTCCGTTTTGTACGACCATTCTTGAAATTTCTGCAACGCTTCCAAATGGAATAATCTCATTTAATACCGGCATTGAACTAGTAAGAGCACCTTGGAATAGAATAACTCCTATAATTACGTGACTTACCTTAGCTCTGCTTGCTGTTGCTCCACCAATTAAAACTGCTGCTACTGCCGGAAATGCCATCATTAGAGGAGCAGTATAAAGCTGAATAAAACCAAAGCTTTGTGCATAAACAATAATTCCAACAGCTCCTAAATAGGTTGAAAGAACGTTAGCCACAATTCTTCCTCTATCAAT
>JAWSUU010000240.1:0-2934 GCA_033549325.1 Bacillota bacterium
ACTATTAATAATAATTGACAAGATGATTTTTTAACATAATACTTTACATATTAGATCTCTCTTGAAATATTTATTTTTATCAGAAGTATATCCGAAGGACTCATTACGAGTCCCTGCATAAAAACCTTCTATTATATAAAAATATACATCACTATTATTATAAAAAATAGTTTTATCAATAACATGTATAATATTTTGACAAATTATTCTAATATGTATATAATATGCTTATATTTATGAATTGTAAAGAAAAAAATTGAATTATTCGAAAGGAGGATATCATGTTTGGTAAAAAAAGTATGTTATCCAAAATAATAAAAATATTCATATATGGATCAGTTAATTTGGTATTAGTTTTAGGATTGATTAACATAACAAAATTTAATAGTCAGGCTCCAATACAAAGTCAATTATTGCAAATCTTAATAATAGTAGCTGTCACAGGATTTGTAGATTACATAATTATTAATAAAAAATTTTAATTTTTATAAAAATCAAAGGACAATTCATGTAGGTGCTTTTTAACAAGACCTTTCATGAATTGTCCTTTTTATAACAGTATAAACTTATGGATATATGGGTTATCTATATTGAGAATTGAAATCCTATAAGTTCCACCTAAATTTTTCACAACTATATCTGCAAGTTCATTCAATTTTATATTTGTATATTAACTATCTTGCTCTAGCCATCATCCTAGTAATACTTCCACCATTCTTTAAGTTAGTAAATCCATATTCTCTTAGTATATTTACCGCATAAGCACTTCTAGCCCCGGATGTACAGTAAAGTATTATTTCTCTATCCTTACTACCAAGTTCTTCTATGTTGTCCTCTATCTCGTCAAGAGGAATGTTTACAGCGTCAGGATAAGCGCCATACTGGAATTCTCCAGGTGTTCTTACATCTACGTACAATGGTTCTTTTGTGTCTTTTTTTATTTCATTTTTCGAATCATTATTCTCTTCATTTTCTATTTCTTCTCCAATTTTTTTAGGTTCTGGATCAGGTAATTCTAATTGGAAGTTCTTAGGAGTCATTGCTCTTACATAACCTGCAAGGCTTAAAAATCCTCCACTTACATTTAGTACATTTTCAAACCCTGCCCCAATAAGAGTTCTTAGTGCTTGATGACCTTTCTTTCCAGTTTGGTCGTAAACTAATATCTGTTTATCTCTAGGAAGAGAATTTAATTTAGAATTTAGAATCTCTAATGGTATATTTACTGCTCCTTCTACATGCGATTTCTTAAATGAAAATACATCTCTTACGTCAATCCATATAGCTTCTTTATCCTCTAAGTATTCATCCATTTCAGAAACAGTCAATGTAGGAGAATATCCTGAAATTCTATTTTCAGCTACATAAGCTGCCATATTCATACCATCATTTGCATTACCGAGAGGCGGAGAATATGCAAAGTCTATATCTGCAAGATCAGAAACTGTTAGTTGTCCTGCTACTGCAGTTGCGATTACGTCTAATCTTCTGTCAGCTCCATCATAACCAGCGGTTTGTCCTCCAAGTACTACTCCAGTATCTCTATCATATACTAGAAGTATTGAAACCATTTCTGCCCCTGGGTAGTAAGATGTATGATTTTCCTTATGAACTACTATGGCATCTGCATTAAAACCTGCATCTCTTGCAGCTTTTAGAGATAATCCTGTAGTTCCAGCTACAGCTTCAAATACTCTAACTATAGAAGTTCCTATTGAACCTTTATATTCATGTCTTTTTCCCATTGCATTTGATGCTGCTATTCTTCCCTGTCTATTAGCTGGTCCAGCAAGAGGAATACGAACTTTCTTTCCGTGTACTCTATGTTCTAACTCTACCATGTCACCAGCTGCATATATACTATCATCATTAGTTTTCAAAGTAGCATCAACTAATAATCCACCTGCTTCACCCATTTCCAAACCTGAATCCTGTGCAAGTTTAAGAGTTGGTCTTACTCCAATAGACAGTAAAGTCATGTCTGCATCTATTTTACCTCCATCTCTAAGAGTGACACTATTTCTTCCAATATCTGAAACCGCTTTATTAGTCAGTACATCAACACCATATGAAAGCATTTCTTCCTGAATAAATCCAGCTATTTCAGATTCCATTATAGCCATTACATGAGGCATCATTTCAACTACTGATACTTTCATTCCTCTTTTAACAAGTGCTTCTGCCATTTCCAATCCAATAAAACCTCCGCCAACAACTACCGCTGTTTTAAGTTCTTTATCTTCAATAAATGAATTAATTTTGTCCATATCTCCAAGCGTCCAAAGCTGAAATACATGATCCTGGTCTGCACCGGGTATAGGTGGAGTAATTGGTTTTCCACCTTGTGCTAATATTAGTTTTGTATATTCATAGCTAGTCTTTTTACCTGTATTTGAATCCACAGCATGTACAATCTTATTCTTTCTATCAATCTCCGTCGCAGTAGTATTTATATGTACCGCTGTTTGATACTGTTCATTGAAACTTTCAGGACTTTGTAGTATCAGTTTTGATCTACTTTTTATATCTCCACCTATATAGTAAGGTAATCCACAGTTGGCAAATGATATATCTGGTCCTGCTTCTAGTATTGTAATTTCAGCATCTGTTGAAAGTCTTCTTGCTTTTGCTGCTGCTGTAGCACCTGATGCTACACCACCGATTATAACGATTTTTTCCATATTTATTTCCTCCAAAAAGTATTTTATTTTACTAATATATGTAATTAATTATATATTTTTAATGGTGTAGGATATATAGTTAATATTATACCCCCCGGAGGTATATTATATAGAAACTTTTATATATTGTCAATATTTTAATATATTAATCCCTATTTATTCTGATTGAGATGTGATAATGTCCTAAGTAGCCACACGAGAAAATGTCCCCAAAAGTTTAATGATATTATATAAGTAAGCGTCAAATCCAACC
>JAWSUU010000241.1:0-2900 GCA_033549325.1 Bacillota bacterium
AAATCCCAATACCTGCATTATAGTAAAACTCGTTTAGATTTATTATATTTATATCATCAAATGTGTTATTAGGTAAATATACACCTATCTCTGGGACTGCTGCGATTAAATTATCTTTCAAATCTATCTCCCATAATTCTTTAAGTGATCCAACTACTAGAGTATCAGAATCTATTACTAAAATCTTGTCTAGATTTTTAAACCAAGTATTTAATTTAAGCCGTGAATAAGTATTGTACGCGCCCCTTAGAATTTTTAGATTCATACTCTTAATCTCGTTTTCAAAAGTTTGTTTTGCTGAAATGAAATTAATATTTCTACCAAATGATTGTGCTATTGCATTGATTTTTTTCTTATTTTCAAATGAAATATCTGTATCAATTACATGAATGTTCAACTCTTCAACATCCTGATTGTTGTGCAGTAATGATAAAAGAGAAACCCCTGTACATTGAGCATATAAATCACTCGAAGAATATACTATATCAATTTTACCTACCATCAATCCATCCCCCAAACAACTCTATTAACATAATCGGTATAAGACAAAATAATTTTCAATATCTTATCCGATACATTTGGTATGCTATAGTCTTTAACTAAGCTTAATGTATCTTGTTCTTGTGTCTCTAATACCTCAAGTCCCTGTAGAATACGCTCTCTTTTCAGTCCAACCATCATAACTGCGGCCTCTTCCATAGCTTCTGGCCTTTCGTGAGCTTGTCTAATATTAAGTGCTTTAAACCCAAGAATAGAAGACTCTTCACTTATTGTTCCGCTATCACTTAGCACGGCCTTTGCTTTCGTTTGAAGTTTTACATAGTCGTTGAATCCTAAAGGTTTCATGGTCTTAATTAATGGATTAAACTGTACTCCCTTAGAAATTATCATATTCTGTGTTCTCGGGTGTGTACTTATAATTACTGGTAATTTATACTTTTGTGCTATCGCATTTAAGCTATCAATTAAGTTTAAAAAATTATCTTCAAAATTAATATTTTCTTCTCTATGGGCTGAAACTACAAAATACCTGTCTTCTTTAAGTTCTAACTTTTCTAGTATATCTGACTTTTCTATATCTTTAATCTTAGAGTTAATCACTTCTAACATCGGACTACCTGTTTTAATAATCCTATCAGCAGGCAATCCTTCTCTGATCAAATATTCCCTAGCAATATCGCTATAAGTTAAATTAATATCCGCTATATGGTCTACTATTTTCCTATTAGTTTCTTCAGGAACTCTTTGGTCAAAACATCTATTTCCTGCCTCCGTATGAAATATTGGTATGTGTCTCCTCTTGGCAGCAATTGCACACAAGCAGCTATTTGTATCACCAAGAACTAGAAAAGCATCTGGTTTTACTTCTTCCAAAATAGGATCTATTTTGATAAGAATATTACCTATAGTACCTACTGAATCCCCAGTAGCAGCATTAAGAAAATAATCTGGTTTTTTTAAACAAAAATCCCTAAAGAAAACTTCGTTTAATTCATAATCATAATTTTGGCCTGTATGAACAAGTGTATGTTCTATTGCTGTAGATACTTCTAACTTTTTTATAACAGCCGATAGCCTTATGATTTCTGGTCTAGTACCAACGACTGTAATAACCTTTAGCCTTTTCAATTTTAAACCTCCAAATAGTAAGTATCCGGTTTTTTAGGATTAAAGTACTCATTAGCCCACATAATAGTTACCATATCTGTATTACCAAGATTCTCGATATTGTGAGTATAGCCAATGGGTATATCTAAAACTTTCATTTTATCTCCATTAACAAAATATTCTATAACCTTCTCTGAATTAATTTTTCTAAACCGAATAACACCTTTACCACTTACAACAAGAAACTTCTCATTTTTAGTTTGATGCCAGTGGTTCCCTTTGGTTATTCCTGGTTTAGATACATTTACTGAAATTTGTCCTCTATCTAACGTCTTAATAAACTCAGTAAAAGAACCCCTTTTATCAACGTTCATTTTAAGATCATAGCTAAAACGATCTTCTGGCAAATAACTTAAGTAAGTACTATATAGTTTTTTAGTAAATTCATCAGACATATCAGGAATTGAACAATCTTGTCGACTTCTTTTAAATGATAAAATCAAATCAGCAATTTTTTCTAGAGTCAACGTAAAGACAATTGGGACTTCACAAAAACTCCCAGTAAAGTTTTCTTGACCATCTAAAGCATTAATAAGTTCTTCTACTACGTCATCTATATAAACTAAATTCATTAAAACGTTAGGGTTATTCACAGTAATAGATAAATCACGAGAAATATTATAACAAAAAGTGGCTACGACACTATTATAATTTGGTTTACACCATTTTCCGAATACGTTAGGTAAGCGGTAAACAAGCACTTTCGTTCCTGTTTCTTTAGCGTAATTAAAAAGTAAATCCTCTCCAGCTTTTTTACTTTTCCCATAGGGGTTATCCACTTCAGCCTGAACAGATGAAGAAATCATTATCGGACAGGCGTTGTTGAAACTTTTTAATCTATCTAAAAGAGTCGATGTAAATTCAATGTTACCTTTGATAAAATCAGATTGATCCTTTGGACGATTGACTCCTGCCAAATGGTAAACAAATTCTGATTCTTTACAGTATTCATCTAATAAATCCAGTTTAGTTTCTTTATTGCATTCAAAAATATCTTTATACCCTCTGTTTTTTAGCTCTGCTATAAGATTTTTACCGATAAACCCATTTGCACCGGTGACAAGTATTTTCACAAATTTCTCCAGCCTTTCAATTCATTTTGAATGTATTCAAGATTAAATAATTTATGTTTAATTTGCTCAATGTTTAGTCTCTCGGTATTATTAGAGTTATACTCTTCTTCATACGATAGCTTATGGTCCCCTCTTATAAAATACTTATCATAATTAAGA
>JAWSUU010000242.1:0-2888 GCA_033549325.1 Bacillota bacterium
ATTGTGAATGTTTAAAAGTGTTTCAACGTTTAAAACTATAACACCAACATTAAGTGGTATACCACCTTCTGGTACTATTCTTTTAGTAGCTTCATAAACAAGCACCTGTTCATCGCCAGCTGGATAAAAATTTCCTAATTCTAAAACAGATATATTGGTAAAGTTGTATATGTCTTTTTCGATTGCTTCAATTGCTTTTTTATATTTTGATTTAAGTCCAATTATAGCTCGTTTTGCATTAGTTATTTTTCTAATCTTATCAAGAGCTATAAGAATTTCTTTTGTTTTTTGTACCATAAGTTGTTGATCTACTCTTAACAATGGCTCACATTCTGCTCCATTAAGTATAATATATTCAGCTTCAGCATTAACTTTTACATGAGTTGGAAATCCAGCACCTCCAGCTCCTACAACTCCATTTTCTTTTATTTTATTTATGATATCTTGATCCATATCTAACTCCTATACTTATTTAATATGAAATCCTCCGACAAGAACGCATCTTCTTTTCCTTGTAAAAGTTTTAGCAGAAGTCAAACCTTCACCAGTAGGTCCTGCTATAGTGAAAGTTGTATATCCTTCTCCTCCTACTCCTATGCCTGCATATGATGGACCATTTTTTACAAATATAGTAGTCTGTATCCTTTTAGCCATATCAGTTAATTTATATACATTTTTAGAGTGCATCATTGACGTATGCCTATTTCCGTTTTCTACTTTCACAGCCAAGTCTATAGCTTCATCTACATCTTTTACTCTTACTACTGGTAAAATTGGCATCATTAATTCTTCAACGACAAACAAGTCTTCTTCATCAGTTTCGAATATAATTAACTTCACATTGTCATTTGTTTTTATTCCTATTTTATCTAGAATATAACAAGCATCTTTACCAATAAAATCCTTATTAGGACTACCTTCTGGTGTTATTACTAACTTTCTCAATTCATTAATTTTATCTAAATCTGTTAATTCGTAAGCGCCACTTTTCTTCATATTAAAGATCAAATAATCTGCTATTGAATCAACTGCTATAACTTCTTTTTCTGCTATACATGGAATATTATTGTCAAAACTAGCTCCGTCTACAATATCTTTTGCTGCTTTTTCTATATCTGCTGTTTCATCAACTACAGCTGGAGGATTTCCTGCTCCTGCTCCAATAGCTTTTTTACCTGTTGATAAGACCGCCTTTACAACTCCTGGTCCTCCTGTGGCTACAAGCATAGTTATTTTTTCGTGGTTCATCATAACATTAGCTTCTTCTAAGGAAGGTTTTTCTAAAGTTACAACTAAGTTTTTTGGTGCATTCACTTTTGATAATGCTTTATTTATAAGTTTGATTGTTGTTATAGTTGTTTCTTTTGCACTTGGATGTGGAGCAAAAACAACTGAATTACCAGCTGCTATCATACCTATAGTATTGCATATTACAGTCTCAGATGGATTTGTACTAGGCGTAATTGCTCCTATAACCCCAAAAGGTGAAAGCTCTATTAATGTAAGTCCATTATCGCCAGCCATAGCCTCAGTTTTCAAATCTTCTATTCCAGGTGTTTTTTCTACTGCTAATCTGTTTTTTATTACCTTATCTTTAAAGTTTCCCATTCTAGTTTCTTCAACACCTAATTTCGATATAAGATTTATATTTTCCTCTTTTATGAGTTCAGATTTGATAGCATTAACAAATTCTTTTTTTCTCTCCATTGTACAATCTCTTAATTTTTGTTGCCCAATATATGCTGCTTCCACCGCTTCATTCATAGACTTGAAAATTCCATTATTATCAGTATCAATACTAAGATTTTGATTATTATCCATTCTATCTAATACATTTTTAACAATTTCTTCTATCATTGTTTTGTTCATATTGTACACTCACCACCTTATATTATCTAAAACATATTCTGCAATTTCCATATCTTCTTCTACGGAACCTCCACTTATACCTATTGCTCCAACAATTTTATCATCAATTTTTAGTGGGTATCCTCCACCGAACAAAACAATTTTACCCTGGTTAGTAGCTTCTATTCCATATAATGGTTTTCCAGGTTGAGCTAATTCATACAATTCATGTGTTGGCATTTTTAAGGCATTAGCAGTATATGCTTTGTTTATTGATATGTCTGTACTCGCTAATAATGTTCCTTCTATTTTATGTAATAATATTAAATTTCCACCATCATCTACAACAGAGAATACTATTGGAACCTTTATCTTTTTTGATTTTTTTTCTGCTAATTCTGCCATTTTTTTTGCTAATTCAATATCTAATTTATTTACCATACCATTCACCTTTTCTAATACTTTTTCTTTTATTAAATTTATTAAATACCTTTCTTCCTGATATCTTGCAAGAATATAAATACAATCTGATAGCCTGTTTATATACTTAACTAAATTTGAGTTTAGATCTTCAATCTTATTAAGTTTTGTTATATGTCTTTCAGATCTTCTAACAATTGTTCTCGATATATGAAGAGTTGCTGACAGCATGTCTACTCCAGGTGTTGTAAATTCATTTTGTTTACCTAAAAGCAAAGTGCATTTGTCTATGATATTTTCTAAATACAAGACATCTTTTTCTTCTATCTTTTCTTTTAGTATTTTTTTTGCTTTTTCCGTAGAAGCTAATTCCGAGGCAACTATAAAAAGTTTTTTTTGTATTTGTTCTAAATATTCAATTATTAATTCATCTTTTGATAAAGCTTTTGCTAATCCTATCATAGAATTAGCTTCATCTATAGTTCCATAACATTCCACTTTAATGCTATCCTTTGAAACTCTTTCTCCACCCATTAATGAAGTTTCTCCACCATCACCTTTTTTTGTATAAATGCTATTCATATATAATCATCCTTTATCTAGCCTAATTCGACAGAATC
>JAWSUU010000243.1:0-2879 GCA_033549325.1 Bacillota bacterium
TAGCCGCAGGTAAAGGAGTACTAATATGTTACAACATTGAAGAAGGCAAAAGAGCTATTGAAGAAATCATGGAAGATAAAAACTTTGGCGATGCTGGAGAAAAGATAATAATAGAAGAATTTTTAAATGGTATTGAAGGTTCACTGTTATGTCTAGTAAGCAAAAATAAAATAATCCCTTTAGAAAGTGCTCGAGATTATAAAAAAGCTCTCGATGAAGATTTAGGTCTAAATACAGGAGGAATGGGATGTTTTTCACCTAATCCACTTTTTAATGATGAATTAAAAACACATTTAAAAAATGAAGTTATTTCTAAAATAGAAAATGGATTAAATCAAGAAAAAATTAATTTTACAGGAATTTTATTTATTGGAATTATGATAAAAAATAATAAAGCTAAGGTACTCGAATTTAATGTAAGGTTTGGAGATCCTGAAGCACAAGTAGTTATTCCAAGACTAGAAAATGATTTATATGAAGTTATTGACAAAACCATTGAAGGAAATATAGAAGAAAAAGATTTGAAATGGACGGATAAAAAAGCCGTTACGGTAATATTAGCTTCCGGAGGATATCCTGTAAAATACCAAAAAGGAAAGGTTATTACCGGACTTGATAGTACTGAGGATGACGTAATAATATTTCATAGTGGCACAAAAAAAATCAACGGAAAGTATATTACAAACGGTGGAAGAGTTTTAGCCGTAACTGTATTAGCTGAATCTCTTGAAAAAGCTAGAAAAAAAGTTTATAATAATATCAAAGGTATTGAGTTTGATAACATGCAGTATAGAAAAGATATAGCCAAACTTTAAGTTTGGCTATAATGTTTTGACATTGAGGATATAATGAAAAAAGAAACGAAAAAATTAATTAAAAAAATAATATTCTTTTTCCCACTATTAATGATATTGAGTATCTTAACCCTAAACTTTTATATTGAATATAGGACACAACCTTATCTTTACGATAATGTTGATAATATCCCTCAAAATGAAGTAGGATTGTTACTAGGAACCTCTAAATATTCACCATACGGTGGAGAGAACTTATTCTACAAGTATAGGATAGAAGCAGCATTTGAGTTATATGAAAATGATAAGATTAATTATATAATTGTTAGTGGGGACAATAGTACAAAGGAATATAATGAACCTGTAACAATGATGAATGATTTGATTGAGAAGGGAGTGAAAAAAGAAGATATATTTTTAGATTTTGCAGGTTTTAGAACATTAGACTCTGTAGTTAGAAGTAAAGAAGTTTTTAATGAAGAGAAAATTACTATTATATCCCAAGGATTTCACAATGAAAGAGCAATTTTTATAGCTATGTCAAGGGATATAGAAGCAATTGGTTACAATGCTAAAGATGTGAGTTTTAAATATGGATTTAAAACCCAACTAAGAGAATATTTAGCTAGAGTAAAAATGATTATTGATATTGCTGTTAACAAACAACCTAAGTTCTTAGGTGAAAAAATACTTATAATTAAATAAAATCGAAAGGATAAATCATGAGTGAATTACAAGATTTAAGGTTAGCGGTATTAATCGATGCAGACAATGTGCCTTATGCAGATGTTGGAGCTATGATGGAAGAAATAGCACTCTATGGAACACCAACATTCAAAAGAATATATGGCGATTGGACTAGACCCAACCTTTCCGGATGGAAAAAGAATTTATTAGAGAATGCTATAACTCCAATACAACAGTATAGTTATACATTTGGCAAAAATTCAACAGATTCTGCAATGATTATAGATGCAATGGATATCTTATATTCAGGTAAAGTAGATGGTTTTTGCTTAGTTTCAAGCGACAGTGATTTTACTAGGTTGGCAATAAGACTTAGAGAAGCAGGAATGAAGGTTTTTGGTATTGGAGAAAAGAAAACACCAAATCCTTTTATTGTAGCTTGCGATAAATTCATTTATTTTGAAATATTAGGACCATCGAACAACAAAAAAGAAGAAAAATCAAAAACAAAGAAAAACAATAACTATGCTTCAAAAAACAGTAAATCATACACAAAGGTACCAAAAGATGTGATTAAACTAATTTCTGTCACGGTTGATAATTTAGCAGATGATAATGGATGGGCATTTTTAGGAGAAGTAGGAAGTCTTCTTTCTAAGAAGAGACCGGATTTTGATCCTAGAAACTACGGATTCAAGAAATTAACACCATTAGTTAAGTATTTAAAGGAATTTGAAATAGATGAAAGAGATACTAACAATCCTTATGTAAAACATAATTATATAAGAAATAAAAATACAACCTCGAAATAATGAATAGAATGAGTTAAAATAATATGACATCAAGCATATAATATATGTTTGATGTCATATTATTATGAGAATTATAGCAAAATAATCTAGCAATTTTAGTGTAATATATGTTTAAATTATAAAAGCTTCAATTAAATTATTTTTCTCTTTTTTAAATATTTGTGTTAAAATATGAGCAATAATTAGAAGGTGATAAAAAATGAATTCAGATAAATATAGCGAATTATTAAATTTTAAAGAAATTGCAAATAGTCTTCATGATGCCATATTTATAGCATCTGGAGAGGGTGTAACTTTATTTGTTAACGAAGCATATACTAGAATTACCGGTATTAAACCTGAAGAAATAGTGGGGATGAAAGTCCAGGATTTTGAAGGGGAGTATTTTGAAAATTCAGTTACTCCAAAAGTGCTAAAGTATAAAAAACCAATTAATTCAATAGGAAAAAGTTTAAAAACAAATAAAGAATTTTTAGTTTCAGGGATACCTATTTTTGATGAAAGAGGAGAAATAAAACTTGTAGTAGTTAATGATAGAGAGTTGGGAGAATTAAATAAAATTCAAAATGAACTTGATAAAACTAAA
>JAWSUU010000244.1:0-2846 GCA_033549325.1 Bacillota bacterium
ATAGAATTGAAGTGGAAAGAATGTTCAGTTTAAGCAAACGTTGCTATGGCATGGGGCTGATTCGAACTAAACTGAAAGATACCACTTTAACTTCTATTGCATTATCTGTATTTGTGACGAATCTTTTTAAGATTCAGGCACAAATACTTTTTGCGCTAATTTTGCTAATTCGAAATTGCAATAATAAATTTGATGATTTTCAACCGATAGGATATTAATCAGTAGACACTACTTAATCGTCTAAAACCATTGAAAACATTAATCACTTCAAAAAGTTGCCGCCGTTTCCGCCGTACCGGTACCCGGTACGCCTAATCGTTATACATTTTTTAAAGTTGTCCCAGTACCGAAGGAAAGGTACCTAGTGCATTGAGTCTAGTTATTTTAATAATCACAATTAAGTCTGGTACTATAAGTGCTCAGGATATTATCAACCTATCTAGTCTACAATACTCTATAATCAATTCATTGTAATCTTCCAACAATTAATGTTGCTTCCTCATCATATTTAAAATCAGGCTGCCCTTGTCTTGCATAATATGAAGAAAATCTTCCTAAAATACTTTTCACAAAATATTCTTGAACTTTTACGTCTGGTTTTTCATATTTTTCATCCAAATCATCTGGAGAGCATGATAAAACTTTCCTAAAATTAATATATCCACCTTCAAAAAGAGAATTGTTTGGTAGCCAGTGATAATAACCAGTATAATTGTTATTCAGTGCATCAATAATGCGCTTTTGTTTTTTATCCGTTCTTGTAACGCCTTGAATAACTTGTGAATTAATCAAATCATTGGCATCAATTTCACAAAGCAGAATTCTGTTTGTTTTTATTTTTCCATCATGAACTACTAAATCGCATGGTGGTGATAACACAATACTAAAACTATCCTCTAGTTTAGATTTCAATATTGATCCAGTTCTTATTTTACCCATGGTTGATTGTTTAATATACATTTCTTCTGTAACATAAGTTGGAACTTCATTGTCAATTAATTCCTGAATATGTGCAATTGCATATCTCAAAAGAACCTTTTCAGTATCAACTCCCTTAGCTAACTCAAGTTCCCAAATATGAATTTGAGGATACAAATTTGACCAAAATATCTGATTCATAACTTTTTCGATTAATCCTTTACCTCCAATAACATTAAACAAACCTGTCGAGTGGGATTTAATTAACGAATTAATTATTTCTTCATAAGAACTTTCACCTTTTTTGAAAATATTTATTGGTGAATCTTTGTCCAAACATGTATCAGGAGTACCAGTCATAATTGCTACAGGAATTCTATATTCTTGAATTATTGTACGAATTAAATCATTACCACTATTTTCTCCATCTAAGTTTATATCTACTATAACACCATGATATTCATTTTTTATTTCAACAAGAGCTTTCTCTAAAGTATCAGACACTTCAACTTGTATTTTTTTTTCAGGGTCTTGGAAATTCATCCTTATTATTGTTTCCAAACATGCTTCTGCGTCTTCTTTTCTGTCTTCAACCAACAAAAATTTATACATCATCTATCCTCTCTTCTGTGTAAATTTGAAAATGAGCTCCATTATCATTCTGTATCGCTTTAAGTGCTAAACCGTTCCTACTAGCTGCCTCTCCAGATATAGACAAACCAAGCCCAGTTCCATTTGGCTTTGTAGTAAATTGTGGTTCAAATATAACACCACTTTCGAGCAAATCAGAGTTAATCCCAGGACCAGAATCTATATAAGTAATCTCCAACATTTCTTCTGATGAAGTTACAACAATGCTAATTTCGCGCTTGATACATTTCTTTTCATTTATCCAAAATATACTATTATCAATCAAATTAGTGAAAATTGTATAAAAATCTTGCTTCCATCCCCAAAAAACAGTTGACTGTGAACACTGAACGTTAACTTCAATACGTTTATCAATGAGTTCATTTTCAAACACTGATATTACGCTCTGAAACATTTCAAAAAGCATAAACTGACTTTTTGTGTCTCGCCTTTTAGCTGATAAAGGATCCAGCCGACTAAATAACGAAACAAATGCACTTGAATTCTCAGACAACCCAAGTGTTAAGTCGCTAATCTTTCTAATCATTTCATCACTAGGAGAACTCAAAAATGCATTTGAATAAAAGTTCAAATTTGGAATTTGATTCTTAAAATAGTTAAGTGGACGCCTTCCTTCATGAAGTATAATATTAATAATTTTTCCCAGTGTTGCTTGCCCTTGATAAATTGCTACAGCTTTTTTGATTTCTTCTATCGCTACATTTTTCTGTGTTTGTTCTTGCAAAATAATATTATTAACTTCATCAATAACAATGCTAGAAAGGCCTGCCTTTTTTAGAGAACTGGATATATTTTCTTTTAATGTAGTATAATCAAACAGAACTTCTATATCACGTTCCACTTTCTTTATAGGATTTGAAAGCTTCCTGTATAATTTAAATAGGTCAAGCGATTGACAAAGAAAAATACCTCAAGTAAATTTAGATTATTACTGACCAGTCCGTTAGTAAAAAATCAAAAAAATACGAGAGGTATCTAAGATGAATCTTAAAGGTAAAATGAAAAAAAATCAAGTTGTTACAGCAAATATTTTTGAACAGCAAGAAATTTTATTAAGAGTAGAAGCTATAAAGAATAGTCTCAAATCCTCCACATGGCGTGAGTTGGAAACCAAAGGTAAATTCGCCAAGAACGAAAAATTGACTTTTATCAGTGATGACATGCTTGTTTTAGGATGCGATATAGGCAGCGAAACACACTATATAAGGGCGATTGATACCCGAGGCAGAGAACTCAGTAAATCCGCATTTTCATTCAGCAACTCACAAGAGGGGTTT
>JAWSUU010000245.1:0-2840 GCA_033549325.1 Bacillota bacterium
CACAAAAGCGAAGGGAATTTTATAAAAACAGGTGTTAAAGATTTAGTTGATGATATTATATCCGTCTACAATTATGTAAACATTAGAGATGATGTAGATAGTGAAAATATTTTTTTATTAGGTCATAGTGAAGGATCTATCTTGTCTACCATTTCATCAGAGAAAATGAATCTAAAAGGATTAATACTTTTATCTGGTGCTGGTATTAGCATTAAGACAGCTTTATCAATGCAAAGTAGTGAAGCCTACAAGGAAATACAGAAAATGAAAGGTTTAAAGGGAATAATATTAAGACTGTTTTACTCTGAAAACATAATTAAAAAAACTCAAGAAAAGTTATATCAAAAAGCTTTAGAAACTGATGAAGATACTATAAGATTTCAAATGAGAAAATTTCCTGCCAAGTGGTTAAGAGAGCATTTACAATATACCAATGAAGATATATTGGAGTTACTTAAAAATAAAAAACTCCCTGTTTTATGTATTACAGGAAATAAAGATGTACAAGCCGATCCAAATGATTTAAAAGCTGTTGATGAATTAAATAATGATAGTATAAAGGTTGAAATAATAGAAAATATGGACCATATTTTAAGATATTATGACGGAGAAAAAACAATAATGAATTTAACAAAACAGTATAAGAGTGAAGTTGATAAACCTCTTCACGAAGCTTTAAAGAAAGTATTGAAAAATTGGCTTGAAGATGTTAAGTAAATCAAAAAAGCAGGAATTTCCTGCTTTTTTGATCTTTTTTATTTATATACTTAAATTACATCGGTTTTTTATTATTAACTTTATGTATCTGTACATGTTTCCACTTTCCTCTTCTAAATACTAAATAGCTTAAAATTGCTGATAGTATCGTGGTAAAACTTATAGCAATCCATACACCTGTTGATTGAAGATTAAAAACAAAAGCCAATATATATGCTAAAGGTATTCTTATGACAAGCCAAGAAACAAATGTTATTATAAAAGGATATTTAGTGTATCCGGCCCCCTGCATCGTTCTTGATAAGGATATTGTAACTCCGTGAAGTGGTTCAGATAGACCAATTATAATTAAAAAACTTTTACCTATAGATACAACATCTGCATTATATTCATCAAGAAAGAATTCTATAAACGGAGTAGAAAAAATAATAAATATCAAAGCTAAAATACCCATTAATGCAGCACCTTGTACCCCTAGCGGAGGTATAATCCAAAATCCAAATATAAAAATAAAATTGCCTAAAACATTAACTAAATTCATTATTATATCAATCATTAATGGAGTTTTTGTATCTCCAGCTCCTTGAAATATAGATTTAGCCATAAAATTAAGTAAAAAGAAAGATATTGAAAAAAAGAATATAACCATATACTGTTTAGCTAAAATAAAAACACTTTCATTAACACCTAATAAATGAAGAACCCATTCTTTAGTTAACAATCCTACAGGTATCATAAAAGCTGAAGCTGCAATACTTAAAATAAAACCCTGCCCAGCACTTTTAGAAGCACTTTTACTATCGTTCATACCAGTAAATCTTGATATCATAGCTATTGTTCCAGTAGAAACCGCCATAACAAGAACCATTAAAAGCATTATTATATTTCTTCCAGTTCCAACTGCTGAAATAGCATCAACCCCTAAAGAACTAACCATCTTAATATCAATAGTGCCAATAGATACCTGGAGTAGGGATTGTACAACAATCGGCCATGCTAAGTATATTACATTATAATATAAGTTTTCATTGTTTAATAGAAAATCTCTATTTTTATTTTTTTTCACTGTTTACTCCTAAGTTAGCTGAATTTTACAATCTTTAATGTAATACCTACATAAAAAATTAGATTTTATATCAAAAACCATCTCCAAAATTTCTGCCAATCATTAGTACAAAAATTCTTTTCTATTTATTTTTTAGCTTAATTTTTATTTAATACACTCTCAAAAATATTAGAAAAAGGAATAGCAATAATATCTCCTAATATGTAGAGGATATATATAGCAACTGCAGGTACTGCACCGATGTAAAACTTACCAGAAATTATCATAGGTATAATAACTACTATTAACTATATGATTTTATAAGTTAATTGAAATAATAGGACCGGAGCAAACTTTACAGGATCTCTAAGCCCTAATATTGATATTATAGCAAAGGATAAAAAAGCACTTCCTATAATACCATAATAATTTGGGGTGTCGATACATTAAATAACCATTTGGTCAATTTAGGAAGAAATATAATACCTATTCCTCCTCCTCCAGAAATAACTATATTCCATATATACATGAATTTAAGCCAACCCATACGTATATTTTTAGACTTTGTCATTTTTTCCACCACCTATTAAATTTAAAACTTTAAAATTATGTTCATTAATTTTTCATTCACAAATTATTTATTATTAAACCTACTCTACATACTTAATTTTAATACGAAATTCTACTCTTTCAAAAAATTTCATTTAATAAAATATTTTTATATAGTTATAAATATTTATATCAAAATAAAAGTAGCCATACCTATTGATATGACTACGTTTTGGTGCCCAGAGGCGGAATCGAACCACCGACACGAGGATTTTCAGTCCACTGCTCTACCGACTGAGCTATCTGGGCAAATATGGTGGGCCTTCAGGGACTCGAACCCCAGACCTGCCGGTTATGAGCCGGACGCTCTAACCAACTGAGCTAAAGGCCCCAGATCTAATTTGTATAATGGTGGGCTTAGGTGGACTCGAACCACCGACCTCACGCTTATCAGGCGTGCGCTCTAACCAGCTGAGCTATAAGCCCTAGTGTTACTAGGTTTTATTGGTCGGGGCGGCAGGATTTGAAC
>JAWSUU010000246.1:0-2839 GCA_033549325.1 Bacillota bacterium
ATAGAAAGCTGAAAATTCCAGCTTTCTATTTTTTCAATATTTTTTCAATAAAAATATCTACCAGTTTAGGATCAAAACAGGTTCCCGCCATTGTTTTCAATTCTTTGCAGGCTTCCTCTTTTGTTAGATTTCTTTTGTTTGGTCTGTTTCTAGTTGCAGTATCATAATAGTTGGCTATCGAAATAATTCTAGACTTTATAGGTATTTCTTCTCCAGCTAATCCTTTAGGATAACCGGTACCATCCCAGTTTTCATGGTGGAATAATATGTATTCAGATATGTTATATAAGTTCTTATATGTGTTTAAAATTCTGTAACCTACTTCTGAATGCCTTTTTAGTTCTTTTTTCCCACTATCAGATGATATATGACCTTTTTCCATAAAAGTATCTTTAAGGGTAATTTTTCCTATATCATGAAGCAAACCAGACAGCCTCACTTCTTCTAAGTCTTTTTCTGAAAAATTCAATTCTTTTCCTAATATTTCGCAGTACTGAGAAACTTTCTCTGAATGTGTTCTTTCCCATTCGTCTGTATCATGGAGTATGTTTAATATTTTATCTATAGTTTTATTTTTCATATATGGACTTTCTACAAATTTGTTTCTATACATTAAATCTTCTGCTTTTTTAAGAATTTCTTTAATATCTTCTTCATCATTTTCCTTTGTACTATATCCAAAAGATGCAGAAATACCTAGTTTATTAATATTTTTATTGTCTAATTTTTCTTTAACTCTTTCTACCATATCTTTGAGATAGTAGTTTTTCATTTGTGGAAGAAGTATTATAAATTCATCTCCACCTATTCTGCATACAATATCTTCTTCTCTACTTACATTTTTTAATATACTGCTAAATTCTTTAAGTAAATTATCTCCTGCATCATGTCCAAATGAATCGTTAATTAATTTCAATCCATTAACATCCGTCATTATTAAAGATAAAGGAAGCATTCTTTTAGTGTCTAATCTTTTTAGTTCCTCTTCAAAGAATCTTCTGTTATACAATCCTGTAAGCTGATCATGAAAACTAAGATATTGTATTTTCTTTTGATTGATTTCATCATTAGTTATATCTCTTGATATAGCTAAAACCTGATTATCTCTTAGTTTAACCATCCTCATTTCAAAGACTTCTTCGTTATCTTTAGAAAATCCTTCTAATTCACTATATGTTTTAAAGATTTTTTCTTTAATACTGGTTTTATATTTAAATGTTTCTGTTATGTCTTCATTTATTGTGTTATGAATTTTTTCAGAAACTATTTGTGATAAATCCTTTGATAATATATCTTGAATTTTTAATCCTTTAAAATTGCTCTTTTCGATTAGCAAATTGTCATCTTCCTCTAATGTATCTTCTATAATGCCATCTTTATTGAAAATAAAGATTAAATCCGGAATAGCACTAATTATAGCTCTATTTTTTTCTTCACTTATTTGCAGTTCTTTATTTGATTCAGTAAGATCTTCAGTTCTTCTTTTAACTATAAACCTGAGAACAATTATGATAATTAACAGAAATAATATCAAAAATAATACTCCTATAATTATCAAAAAATATTCTCTTATAAAATCTTTATAGGAATTTCCTTCATAAACTCCTAACCACTTATCATATATTTCATCATATTTCCCTGAAGACTTTATTAAAGAAAGTCCTCCATTCATCATGTAAATAAGGTTTTCATTTTTTTTCAAAGCAGCAAAGGAATAATCATTTAAGCTGAATTGTATATTTTGTGGATATATTCTATCTAAGTCTACGTAATTTTTAATATATGATCCGGGTATTTTTAATAATCCAGCGTACTGATATTCTCCATTTTCTAGTAATTCAAAAGCATCATGAATTGTATCTACCGGTATGAATTCAATATTAAGATTTTTTTCACTATCTTCTTTCATCAAATATTCGTGAATTATATCATCTTTTTGTACTACAACCTGCTTATTTTTTAAATCTTCAATGTTATCTATTGAATTTTCTAAAGTTGAAAAAATTTCACCGCCAGTTACAGCTGTTCTTATTGAAAAAGAAAATGATTTAGCTCTTTCCTCGGATTTAAACATGCCTGAAATTAGATCTATTTCTTCATTTTCCAAAGCCTTTACAGTATTTGTCCAAGTATCTAGTTTTATTTCAACATTATACCCCAAGGCATTACCGACAGCTGTTATTAGTTCTAAATTAAATCCTGCTGGATTGCCATTTTCATCAATAAAACTGTATGGAGGATATTCTATATCATCACCAACAATAATAGTTGGTCTTCCTTCTACATAAAATTCATTTATTGTACTGTTGATTTCTGCATCTTCCTCTTCTAAGATATTATTGTATGACACTAACATCCCAATTATTAGGAAAAGAATTATTGAAAGAACAGAAATATATATTAAGTGTTTTTTATCCATACACGCACCTTCTCTAGTTAATATCGGTATATTTATTATAAAATTGAGGATTTTTTAATTTTCTCTTCTATATTTTTATTATATATTATAATCTACGTGTTGTAAATTTTATAATGACAATATTTAAGGATATTTATCGTATCATTATTTTTATTTTATGTTATAATTATTTTATTACATTTTAGGAGTAAATCATGATAAATAAAATAAAAAAACATTTTTTAGCAAAGGACGAATATTTTTATAAAACAATGTTTCTTATAGCTCTACCCGTTGTTATTCAGCATATCATAAGTATCGGTCTTAATTTAGTCGACACAGTTATGATAGGTAGATTGGGAGAGGATTTTTTAGCAGCTGTCGGTATTGCTAATAGGATATATTTTCTATTTACCATTTTTTGCTTCGGTTTATACAGTG
>JAWSUU010000247.1:0-2837 GCA_033549325.1 Bacillota bacterium
TTACATTACTTTTTTTCAAATTAAACATCCTTAATGGAATAAAAAGGCCTCTTTTCCAGGCCTTATGATGACAATTTTTTTCTACCTTTTTTTCTTCTTCTTTTTAATACATTTCTTCCTGCTTTTGTTTTCATTCTTTTTCTGAAACCGTGTTCTTTACTTCTTTGTCTCTTTTTTGGTTGATATGTTCTTTTCAACTGTGACACCTCCTTAAAACCTAATTATCTATATAAAAACATAGCTATCCAATTTTAATCTATACATGATTATATTAATATAAGGTAGATATGTCAAGATAAATAAGGTTTTTGAATCTAAATATCTTAATAGAATAATTCTTCTATTATATCCTTCACTTTTTCTATTTTTTTAGATTTATATGCATTTTCTCCTGCAAAAACAAGACCTTTGTCTATATTTCCTTTAACTGAATTTATTAAAGCTTCAGATATACAGAATTTTGTGTCTTTATAATTACACTTTTTAATACAGTCTACGCATTTTTTTATTTTTGGTTTAATTCCTTCTTCTACATTTTTTAAAAATTCATTATCTATTGCTCTTCCTGGAAGACCTACAGGACTATCCATTATATTTATTTCTTCTTTTTTAGAATTTAAAAACTCATTTTTAAAATTAAAATCTGCATCACATTCTTCAGTAGTTACAAATCTTGTAGACATCTGTACTCCATCATAACCTATTTTTATAATATTTTCTACATCTTCTTTACTGTAAATACCTCCAGCTGCAATTATTGGTATTTTTCTTTCGTATTTTTCCTCATATTTTTCAAGTACATTTCTAGTTTCTTTAAGAACTTTTTCAAAGTCAAAATTTTCATCGATTAAATCTTTTTTCTTAAATCCTAAATGTCCTCCAGCTTTATCACCTTCTATTACAACGGCATCAGGTATTATATTGTATTTCTTATCCCAAACCTTTGTTATTATCCTAGCCGCTTTAGCTGATGATGCTATAGGAATAAGTTTAGTATCATATCCTTTTGATGCTTCCGGTAATTCAAGGGGTAATCCTGCTCCTGAAATTATTAGGTCTATTCCTGCTTCAACGGCTATTTTAACATATTCTTTGTATCTATTCATAGCCACCATAAAGTTTATGCCTATAATTCCGTTATTACTTTCTTCTTTTGCTTTTTTTATTTCTTTTATTATAGCTCTTTTATTAGCTTCGAAGGTATTTGTATAAAAATCATCTTCTCTGTACCCAAGATTTACTCCTGATAAAACCCCTATGCCACCATTTTTTGTTATTGCCGATGCCAAATTCCATCCTGAAACACCTATACCCATACCTCCCAATATTAAAGGTAGTTTTGTCTCTATATTTCCTATTTTAAATCCTTTATATTTCATAATAACCTTTCCTTATATTTTATTTACCTACTTATTTATTATATAATAAATTTGCTTTATAGTATATTCAATAAACATATTAGATATAATAATATATAATTTTAAATCTTTCAAATTTTTATTTAAATAAATTCTATATCTTATTGATATTGTGGATAAAATTTGATAATATTAATATGGCTGTGGATAACTTTACATTTTTATTATATTTTAAACTTTTTGTTGATTGATTTTTTTTAATTCTACTGTGTTATTAAAAATTAAATCTTTCATGTGTTATTAAAGTTATTAACAAATTGAATATAGATAGTTTTTTTTGTTTTAAAAGAAATATTATCAACATTTTTATTATTTTGTGGAGGTTTATATGAACAATGATAACAACTTAGAAAACATTTGGGATGAAGTTTTAGACATTATTAAAGAAGACCTAAATAACGTCTCTTATACTACCTGGTTTAAACCAATTAAACCATTGAAATTAAATGGAAATACTGTATATCTTCAAGCACCTGAAGAATTTTTAAGAAATATGATTACAAGAAGATACAATAATTTGCTTCAAAATTCTTTCAATCATATATTAGATCAAGAAGTTGAAGTTAAAATTCTAATACCTGGTGAAGATATAGAAGAAGATAAAAGTCAAATTCAACCAAAAAAATACCAACCTGGTAAAAAAGAAAATAAATACATCCATTCTATCAAATCATTTTTAAATCCTAAATATAAATTTGATACATTTATAATAGGTAACAGTAATAGATTTGCCCACGCTGCTTCTTTAGCAGTTGCAGAATCACCATCCTCTGCATACAATCCTTTATTTTTATATGGAGGAGTTGGTTTGGGTAAAACTCACCTTATGCATGCTATAGGTCATTATATTATATCAAATAACGCTGATGCTAAAATTTTATATGTTACGTCGGAAAAATTTACAAATGATCTAATAAACTCTATTAAAGATGATAAAAATGATGAATTTAGAAATAAATATAGGAAAATTGATGTTTTACTAGTTGATGATATTCAGTTTATTGCAGGAAAAGAAAGAACTCAAGAAGAATTTTTTCACACCTTTAATACACTTCATTCAGCTAATAAGCAGATTATTATATCAAGTGATAGACCTCCTAAAGAAATACCAACTTTAGAGGATAGACTTAGATCTAGATTTGAATGGGGATTAACTGCAGATATTCAAGCACCTGATCTTGAAACTAGAATAGCTATTTTAAGAAAAAAAGCAGAACAGGAAAATTATGATGTTCAAGATGAAGTTATGGAATACATTGCAACTAATATTCAATCAAACATAAGAAAATTAGAAGGTGCACTTATTAGATTATATGCTTATTCTTCTTTAACTAATAAAAGTGTAGACTTGGGATTAGCAGAAGAAGCTCTTAAACACTTAATATCTGAAGATAATAAAGAAATAACCGTTGAAGATAT
>JAWSUU010000248.1:0-2834 GCA_033549325.1 Bacillota bacterium
CATTTACAGCTTTATCTATTAAATTTGTCCAAATATGTTGATCATAAACTTCTTTAAATTGATCGATACTCCCATTACCTCTTCTACCTAAATGTTCAGTATAACGGTCTAAAGAATTAGAATTATTTTCTAAGTTTTTAATTAGATCTAATATCTTTATTTTTTCAATACTACCTTCAATATCGAAAGTATTTAACACAATAGGCTTCATAACTATATTTTTATAATTTCGTATATATTCATAGGGAATTTCATAATCAAACAAACTTTTATAATCAAAATCTATTTTCATTGCTAATAAAAAACCAGTCCATTCAAAATCTGCATAAATTTTAGTTGCTGCTGTTCTTCCTTTGTAATGATTTTTAGCATTATTAAAAATTGTATCAAATATTGGTTCTCCTGGACTAAAGAAAACTAGATTCTCTTGTTTTATAGCTAAATCTCTCTCGAAGGTTCCTACGATTTTTTTGTTTGTTAATTGATGTGACCTTATGGTTTCCGTATTAGGAATGTTCATTTGTACTTTAGCCATACTTCCTATATTTCTGCTAAAACTATATCTATCAAAAACATAAATTTTATCATTATTCATTGTATAAGAAGGTCTAAATCCTGCTGCATCTCCCCATCTTAGCATTGAACGAGTAAGATTATACTCTTTACTATCCTTGAATTTTTTAAACAATTCTTCATATTCATTTTCGGTTTTCCTATCTAGATTTTTAGCAAGATCATAGTACTGTTCTTCTAAAATATATTCCTTCATTTTTTCAACATATTCTTTTATAGCTTCGTGATTATTTTGAAGACCATATTCTATGTTGTCCAACAAGGATTTATTAATTAATTCATCAATATCCTTACTTACAATCTCCAATCCTGAAATTGATTCATCGAAGATTTTGAATATGTCTGACCATATTTTTGTAACATTTTCTTCTAATGTATCTAGCTCATAAAATACAACGGATTCTACCTCTCTGTTTTTATTCCTACCAATTCTATCTAGTCTCCCTATTTTTTGTTCAATTGAAGAAGGAGACCAATCTAAGTCGTAGTGTACAATTTTATCAGAAATTTGTAAATTTTTACCTTCACATGCTGAAGAATCTGCTATTAATATTTTGCATTCTTCATCAGATTGAAATCTTTCTATTGCTAAATTTTTATCTTTTATTTCCATGTCTTCTGTATAAAAAGAACAGTTTGAAGACCAAATACAATTATTAACTGCTTTTTTTACTTCTTTTATCGTTTCTTTATGATTAATTACCACAAAAATTTTTTCTTTTTCATCATTATTAGAAGGATCTGATTGATCTAAATAATCAATCAGATAACAAATTTTATTATTTATTATATCTGGATCATTAAATATTTCAATTATATTATTAATTTGAGTATTTATTTGATTCTCCCATAAGTTTAGATACTTAATAAATAGTTCGTCAGAAATATTATTAAAATAAGTTTTCTTGTAGTATTTCCATTTTATTTTCAAAGCATTAGAGGAACTTGTCTGTGCGGATATTAAGTCTTTAATTATTCTTGTTTTCACTTCATGATTTAAAGTATCAATTTTTTTTATTCTTTCAATCATTTTAAACATTTCATCTTTTACACGTTTCCCATAAACAATTTCGTCAGTAAAATACTCTATTTCATAAGGTGTATAACTTCTTTCAGCATAAGAAGCATCAAGTTCTTTCTTTCTATGTCTTATTATCCTTCTTTCTATTTGATAATAATTAGAAATATAACTTAATATCTTTTTATAATAAAACAAAATTGATTCTTTGTCTTCAAGCTTAAGTATTTTTTCATAGATATTATTACATATATCATCATTCAAAATTTCTATTAGCTCTTCCATTTCTATATCAATATTTTCTTGTACAAATTCATCCTCAATGTATTCATGTATGTCTATCATTATTCTATATACACTTTTTCTTATTTTATCCTGTTTTAACAACAATTTTTTAAAATTCACTTCACTCATGTTATTAAATCTTTCAGGATCTAATAAATTTAAAAGCAATTTAAATTGATCCATTTTTCTTTGGATAGGTGTTGCGCTTAATAATAATATATGAGTTGATTCAATAGACATATATTCAATTTTATTATATATATTTTCATCTTTTAAGTAGTTATGTACTTCATCAATTATAACAAAATCATAGTTAATATTTTTTATGCTATCAAACTCATTAACAAATTTATTGATTGATATTACATTAATTTTTTTATTTTGAGGTAAGTCCTTTATATCAATCCAAAATTTATTAAATAATTCGCTTATCCATTGATTTTTTAAATGATCAGGAATTATAATTAAAACATTTATTTTTCTAGTTCGTTTCATTTTAGATTTTAAAATAGAGATAGCTTGAATAGTTTTACCTAGACCTACTTCATCAGCAAGGACAAGTCTTATTTTTTCCATAGAAAGCGCTTTAAAAATAGTATCCATTTGATGCTTTAATAGATAGATTCTTGATCCATAAATATCTTTAAAGCCATTTTTAGAATGAATAAGTTGATTATTAATTAGATTTGGTGAAAATCTATTTATATAGAAAAAAGGATTATGAAATTCGTAATTCTCCATTTGTATTTCTGGTTCAATAAAAAGATTATTAAATTCAATTATTAAATCTTTTTCCGAGACCTTATCATAGCAAAAACCATCAGTAATTATATACTCATTAAAATCTCTTGAATTTTCTATAATATATAGAACTTCATATTTATCCTTATTATATATAATATTTGTATTTAAATTTGCTTTAGCTCTAGTTACTTCAGTTTCTTCTAGATTGTTTATT